>JACRDN010000010.1 GCA_016218575.1 Elusimicrobiota bacterium | reverse complement strand
CCCTTCGGGGAAGCCCGAGCTTGGCCGATTTCTTCGTTGCTCCTCGGTCACATAGCTACCGCTATGCTCCCTCGTCGCGCCTCGAACTCGCCTCAAGCTCGGGCCTCCAAATTGATCATATTATTACTTGACAGGGCCTAACAGCAAGGTATAGCTCGGGTCTATCTTGGAGTGGAACTCCCTCAAGGCCCTGAGCTCCATGATCTCCGGCGCCGCGCTGAAGCTTCGGCCGTAGAAAAAGCAAGGATGGCTCTCCCCGTACAAGCCCTCGAGGATGGAGCAGAACCTGTCATAGCGCTCCCGCGCCAGCTCTAGGACCGTGGCGTTGAAATAAAGCACCGCGGGCAGGGCAAGATCGAGGCGGAAGCCCTCATCGAAAATCGAGGAATAGTCCAGGACCTGCTGGCCGCCGAAGCCCTGCGCCTCGGGGGGCAGGGCCTGCGCCGCCAAGGTGTTCATCGAGGATACGGCGGCGAAAACCCGGTAGTCCGCTCCCACTGCGCGGCATTCCTGGATGAGGCTTGCGGCCAGGCCTCCGCAGACCAGGGGATGGCCGCGGGTGACGAAACCCACGGTCATCCCGGGCTTGATTTTGCGGAATATCGCCCGAGTCCAGCGGTAGTCGGCGCCGCGGACGTCGAACATGGTCGGCTCGCATGCGGGCGCCAGCAGTCCCAGGAGACCCGATATCTCGAGTTCGGAAAGGTTGTTGAATACGAAGTCGCAGGCCTGGATGGCGCGCCAGGTCTCGATGCTGGCAGTGTACGGGGGATTGATGCCAAGGCCGCAGATGTAAAGCCGGGCCCTCCCCCTTTTCGGCGCGGGCTTGGGCCCCGAGCCGGCGCGAAGCCCGCGGGCCAAGGCCAGGTGGAACCCGACCTTCAGCCCGAAACCCGGATCGCCGGTCCGGGCCATGGCGCTCTCGAACTCCGCACAGGCGCGCGCGCAACGCCGCCGCTTGAGCCAATAACAGCCCTTGAGAAAGTCCGCCGCCGCCTCTTCCCGCGCAGAGGCGGCGGCCAGTTCCTTCAAAAGACCGGAAAGCTTTCCTGCCGCTATGCGCTGGCGCGCCTCCTCGAGGGCCACGCCCAGGTCGCCGGGGGCGGCCTTGCGGGCCAGCCCCAGGTCCGCGAGAGCGGCCGTAAAATCCCCGCGATGGGCCTCGACCATCCCCCTCCCCAGGAGGGCTTGAACGTTCCCGGGCTCCAGCTCCAGGGCCGTGGAGAAGTCGGGCACGGCCAAATGATAATGCCGGCGACACACCTGCAGATGAGCCCGGCGAAGATAAAACTCTGCTTTCCCCCCATCGGCCGCGATCGCGCTGTTGACATCCGCCAAGGCCCGGGGGATGTCGCCCATTTCCTCATGCAGGCGCGACCTCTCGAGGAAAATCCAGGCGGCGGGTTCCCTTTTCAGGGCCTCGGCCAGCTCCCTGAAGGCGGCGGCCTTGTCCCCCTTGAGGCCCAGGATTTTCGAGGAGAGGACGCGGGCGCCGCAGTTTTCCGGGCCCGAAAGCGTTCGCGCGGTCTTAAGGGCGGCGTCAAGGTCGCCCGAGCGCATCTGCGCGGCCAGCGCCTGGATATCCTCCTCCGCGGCTTCCAGGCCCAAGGCCCGGATGGCCCCCTCGAGCTCCAAGTCACGCGTCATTCTTTCACCCAAGACGGGACCTCCTTCTGGCTGTTTTGCGCCTCGGCCCCGAGCCGGCCCACCTTGGAGCGCGCATCCTGGCGCGCCGCCAAGTAGAGGACGGCGCTGCAGGAAATGCGGCGGAAGCTTGCTCCCAACTCCGACACGGGCGAGATTCCTGGCTTGCCGGACGGAGAGCCGCACCACAGCACAGGGTGGGCGGCGGGATATTGAGACGCGATCCAAGCCGCGCAGCGCTCGAAGGCCTTTCTCTCGATCGGGGGAGTGAAGTACACGACCATGGGCCAGTTCGGGTTGGTTTGAGCCCGTCCCTCGGCCAAGTAGGAGTAGTCGAAGGACTGCACTCCGTAAATGGTGGTCCCCAAGGTCTCCCCGGCCTCGGAAAGAGCCACGCCCGCGGGAGAGATGGCGCCGAAGGTCTTCCAAGCGACGCCGCGCTTGCCGCACTCCGCGACCAGCCGCCCGGCCGCCGAGCCCCAATAGAAGGGATGGCCCAAGGTCGCCCAGGCCGCGGTCCTGCCGTCCTCCAGGCGTTCCAGGATCTCCGAAACGGCCCGAGCCTCGCCCGGGCCGGAAGGCGGGACGGCTTTGAGGCGGCCTCCCTTTTTCATGAACCCCGCGAGATATTTCAATTGCCGCGCGTCCAGGCCCTGGACGAAGGCAACGGAGCTCTCCCCCAAAGCCTGGAGAACCTCCATGGTGGCGTGGGCCTCCGGATCCACTCCCAGGCCCAGCAGAAACAGACGCCCCGGCGCAATCCGAAGGCTCACCGGGTCTCCTCCAAAAGTTTGGCGACTTTCATCCTTTCCTCCTCCGGAAAAAGACCCGGATCCATGTCCAGGGCTTTCTTGAAATCCTCGATCTGCCCCTCCCAATCCCCGGCGGCCTCGCGCAGGAGGCCCCGAACGAGGTAGGCTCGCCCGGGCGGGTCCGGAAGCTCCATGACCCTGGCGATGTCCCGCGCCGCCCCCGGCGCGTCTCCAAGAGACAGGGAGATTTCGGCCATCAGGAGAAAGGCCTCGGAAAATCCCCGGTCGAGCTGAACGGCCTTGCGCAAATCCTGCAGGGCCTCCCGCGGCAAGCCCAGGTCGCGCTCGATGCGGGCTTTCTGCACCAGATGGGAAACCGTGGTGGGAGCCAGCTCCACGACCTTGGCGATGGCGCCGAGGGCCTTCTCGAGCTCCCCGGAGGCCGCGTAAATCTCGGACAGGATTTTATGGGGAGCCCAAAGACCGGGCTCAAGGACCGCCGCGCGCTCCAGGTCCGCCCGAGCCTCCGCGGCTAGGCCGAGCTCTCGCTTGGCCCAGCCCCGCCAAGACAGGGCCAGCGCGTTGCCGGGGTCGAGGCTCAAGGCCCGGTCAAGCTCGGGCACTGCGGCCGCGGCCTCGCCATCTTGAAGAAGGGAGTGCCCCTTCCAAGCCCTCAGCCACGGGTTCTCCGGCTCCCGGGCCAGCGCCCGGTCGAGGTCCGGCCCATGCCAGACGTATTTCGGGTCGGCCCTGAAAGCGTGATTCAAGTCCTCCACCGCTCCCGCGCGGTCGTCGAGGCCGGCCCTGGCCCGGAAGCGCTCGTAGAACGAGAATAGGTAATGCGGGTCCAAGGCGACAGCCGTGTCGAGATCCCGGCGCGCCTCCTCGAATCTGGCGGCCTTGTTGAGCACCCCGCCACGCCACGCGTAGGCGAAGCTGTACCACGGCATGAGCTCCACGCAGCGCTCGAAGTCCGCCAGAGCCTGCGAGGCAAGGCCGAGGCGCGCGTAAACCGCCCCCCGCCAAGAGTAGATCCAGCCGCCCGAGCCTGCGCACAGAGCGATGGCCCGGTCGAATTCCTCAAGGCCCGAGCGTCCACCCATTAAGTTGTTCTTGGCCCGGGCCAGCACCGCCAGGATCCAGGCGCAGTCCGGCGCCAAGACCGCGGCCTTCTCGTAGTCCGCCAGTGCCTCCTCGTACATGCAGAACTTGGGATCGCGCTTAAGCTCCGCCCTTTCCGCGTGATAAATCGCGGAATCGGGGCTCTTCTCGATCACCTGGTCCAGAGCCTCCAGGTAGGCCTGGGGATCGCCCCAATCCTTGCGCCCGTTCAACTCGCAGAACAGGTAGGAGCCTTCCCCCTCCAGGTCGCAGTTGCGGGCTCGGTGGAAGAACTCCACGGCCCCAGCCTTGTCTCCCAAATAGTAGCGGGCCCGGCCCGCCATATCGTAGCCGGCCGGGACCCCGGGATCCGCGGCGATTGCGGCCTCGGCCTCCTGAAAGGCGAGGGCATGGTCATTTTTCTTGAGGAAGGCGTGGTATCTCAGGAAGTGGGCGAGGTAGGAGCGCCCGGGCCTGGCCTCCAGGAAGCGCAAAAGCTCGTCCAGCGCCTTGTCCCAGGAAAGGGCATTCAAATGAAGAAGGCCTTTCCAAAGGCGGGGCCAGGCCGATTGAGGATCGAGGACCAAGGCCCGGTCCAAAAGAACGCGGGCCCTTCCCGGCTCGGCGGCCAACAGGAGCTCGCCCAACCACGCCGCGGCCGCGGCCGTTTCCCGGGCTTTCAAGGAGCGCTCGAGAAAAACCTCGGCATCCCCGCGCCGCCCCATCAGCCGGAAAACCCTGCCCTTCAAGGCGAGGACCTCCGGGGTCTCCCTTTCGCCCGCCAGGTGGTCCAAGGCCCGGGCCAACTCCAGGCGGTGCACCGCCTGGAAATTGAAGAGGCGCTTGAGTCCCAGGCCGTGCCCGGAATACCAATCGTAGCTTTGGTCCTCCCGGCCCGAGGCCCGGCTGTGGGTCTGGCGGGCCTCGAGGACGTCCGAATGGCCCAGCGACTCCAGGAGTTCCTCGACCTCTCGCGCGCTCATGGAATGTGAAAAATAGCCGAAGGGCTAAGGCGAGCCCTCATCGCGGCCAGCTCCGCCGCGGAGCAGGCCAGCGGCTCCTGCCCCACCACATGGTCGAAAACCAGGCACCGGCGCTCGGGGCCGCGCGAGGCCGCGAGTCTGCGGCACAGGGCCTCGTAATCGCGGCCCGACATGCGCATGTCGAGAAACACCGTGAGCGGGCCCTCCGAGTCCGGAACCTCCCCCGCCGCCGAGCTGTCCATCACGGCAGCGGCCCTCCAGGGCCGGGCGGCCGCGAACTTGGCGGCAAACAGCTCTCCTGAGCTTACCGCCGGCAGGCAGCGGCAGGAAACGCCCGCCCGGCGGCAGCGGGCCATTAGCTCCGAGCCGAGCGGGCCGTAGATCAAGGCGTTGCCTCGGGTCACGAAACCCACCGCTTTGCCCAGGCGGACCTCGGCCATGATCTCATCGGAGAGCCGGCCCTCGTCCGCGTTCTGGTGGTAGGCCAGGGGCCTGGAGTCTCGGCAAAAGGGGCGCAGGAACTCGAACATCTCGTCGCCCATCACGTTGTTGAAGACCACGTCGCAGGCGCGGATCTCGCGCAGGCACTCGGAGCTCGCCGTGTAGGGCGGATCAACACCCAGGCCGATCAGGCTCAGCCCCCCGCCCGGCCGCGCCCGGCCCTGAGCCGAGAAGACCCCGGCGGCCGCGCGATAGAAGGATGCCTTTTTGGAGAGCACCGAGCCCTCCGCGAGCCTCTCGGCCGAGAGAAACTCCCGCCCTGCGCTCTTGAAACGCCCGGCGCAAAGCTCAAGGTATCCGAGACAAAAGCGGGCCAAGGCGCGGTCAAGAGCCGGAGCCCTGCCTCCTCGGAGAAGAGACGCCGTCTCGGCCCGAGCTTGCCTGGCGCGGCCGAGCAGGATCAAGAGCTGGATGCGCCAAGCCTTCAAATGGGGGTCTTCGTTCGCGGCGGCGGAGATCTCGCCGTCCTGGAGCGCCTTGGCCAAATCGCCCCCGGCGGAGTAGGCCTTGGAGCGGTCGAAGAGGATAGCCGTGTTGCCTGGATCGAGAGCCAGGGCCCGGCCGTACTCCTCGGCGGCCAGGGCGTACTCGCGCCAGCAGACGTGGAGGCGGGCCTTGAGGGCATGGTGCGCCGGGCTCGGCTTAAGCCGAGCGGCCTCGTCCGCGTTTTCGATGGCCTGGGGCAGCATCCCGAGGGTCTCAAAGACCTTGGCGAGCTCCGCGCGAGTCCACGCCGAGGGCTTGGCGGCCGCGGCCTCCTCGAGCATCCTCCTAGCGCCCGAGAAATCCCGCGTCCTCTGGCAAAGGCCGAGGCTCAAGGCCAGGGCCCATTCCTCTCCCGGGCCCAGACGCCGGCACCGGGCCATGCTCGCCAACGCATCCTCCAGGCGCCCGGCCTGCGCCTGGGCCAAGGCCCTCACGGCGTGGGCCGAGGCCCTTTCCCCGGTCTTTAAAAATGCCGCGGATTCGCGCTCGGCCGAGGCATGCTCTCCCGAGGCCAGGAAAACGCAGGCTCTGAAAAAATAAACCCACGGGTAGTCCGGACGCCGCCGGCGGGCCTGGTCCAGGATGGCGGCGGCTTCTTGGATTTTTCCGGAAAGAATGAGGCACTGCCCGAGCCAAGCATGAACCGGCCACTTCGTGGGCGAGGCCCGGGAGAGCGCCGTGCGCGCCTCGGCGAAGCGTCCAAGACACATCAGGACCTTGCCCTTCAGGGCCGCTAGATCTCCGGAGCATCCCCCAATATCCGCCTCGAACCGGGCGATCTTGGAGAGGGCCTCTTCATAGCCTCCCGCCTCCCGCGGGATTTCGGCCAGGCAGCGCACGTTCTCGGCCTCGCCGTCGAAGCCCAAGGCCTCGAGCTCGGCCTCCAGGCTCACGAGCTCAAGCATTTCAGCCATTTGGGGAAAAAATCGAGGAGAGTGGGATAGCGGGCCCGGTTGTTCTCGTATTCCTCGAGGGCGGCCGCGAGCGCGTCCTGGAACACGTAGCCGTTGAGGCGATCCTCCTCGGCCAGGGCCTCTTGGGCCTTGGCGCCGCGGCGCCGCAGGAGAATGCGCTGGGTCGCGGCGCGGACCATGTGCTCCGAGACGCAGTCACTCCAACTCTTGCGCTTGGCCCCGGGCCCCACGCGGGCGTGCAGGGGGTGGAGGGCCTCGACCTCGTCCTCGTAGAAGCCCCTCCAATGATCCACCGCCAGGTGCAGGAGCTCGTGCCAGCCCTTCCAAAGAAGGCGGTCTCGGCGGTAGGCTCTTTCGTAGGCCGGCTCCGAGCTCAAGGGGCAGACCACGCTCCTGGCCCCGCGGGAGCCGTCGTTGAACTCCAGCAGCGCGTCCAAATCCACGTCCCTGAGCAAGGTCGAAATCACTAGGTCGTAGAAGGCGCCCAGCTCCACCCCGATGTAGGCCGAAACGGTGTCGCAATAAGCCTCCCCCTCCACCACGGACCTTGCCGGCGCCGCCCAAGACTCGAAGAAATCCGATGAGGACCGGAAAAACTCCATGTAATCGGACCTGACCACGAATTCCCGTATGCGGCGCAAGAGCTCCAAATCCTCCCCCCTGTGCCAGGCGGTGGTCCTGACCGCAAGCCGGGGAGGCTCGGAAAGGCCTAGCATCATCTGCGTGATTCCCAGCCAGGGAAAATTCCTGTTCCCGGAGGCCTCCGCCACGCCCCTGAAGCTCTCAAGGAGGGCCTCGTCCACGAACGGAGAAAAGCGCTCCAGCACCCGATCCAGGAAGGACGGGTCGCAGGAGGCGCGGTTGAACACCGCGGCGGGAGCCGGATCACGGGTGAGAAGAAGCTTCAAGAGGCCGGCCAGCTCGACGCACGGGTCCACGCCCGCGCGTCCGAGGTCCCCGCCCCGGCGGGGTCGGGGTGGACGGCCTTGACGGAAGGGTCCGGAGGGAATATCCTGCGGCTTTTGCCACTCCAGTCTCGGCGGCTGGCAGAAAGGGCCCGAGAACTCCACCCTCCAGCACCCCGCCGCGTCCAAGCGCTCGGCCGAGGAATTCGACATCCGCCGGCGCAGCCCGCGTATCCTTTCATAGGCGAAGCCCCCATCCGCCCTCAGGGCCTGCCCGAGGTCGCTCAAGGCTCCCTCTGCGTTGCCGCGCAAAAGCCGCAGCTGGGAGCGCAGCAAGAGCCCCCGGGCGTCGGCGGGCCTCAAGTCCAAGGCCAGGCGGGAATCCTCCTCCGCCTCGGTAATCCGGCCCATGGCCAGCCCCAGCTCGGCCTTGTTCAGGCGGTAGGCGAAGTTATCGGGGGCCAGCTCCAGGGCCTTGGCGAGCTGCGCCCCGGCCTCTTTGCAGTTTTCCAAGGCCGCCAAAGCCCTGGCCTTGAGGCCGAGGAGCTGGGCCCGGGACACCCGGTCCGGAGAAAGCTCCAAGGCCTTCTCCGCGTCGCGCAGGGCATTCTTGGGTTGCGCCGCGAGAATGCCAAGCCAAGCCTTAAGCGCCCAGGCCCGCGAAAAAGAGGGATCCGCGCCCAGGGCCGCCTCCAAATCACGGAAAGCCTCCTTATGGCGGCCGAGGCCGGCCAGAATCCCGCCCCTCCAAAAATGCAGCCAAGGCCCGGGCCCGCAGGCCGCCAGAGCCCGGTCCACTTCCCCGAGGCCGCGCTCAAGAGCGTGCGGACCCTCCCAGTCCTGCGTCCATGGAATGCGGCGGCCCGCGCGCGCGGCGCGCTCGAGGCTCGCCGCGGCGCCGCGATAGTCTCCCAGGGCCCGGCAGAGCTCGAAGCGCAGCTCATCGGGGTCGGGCGGGCGGCAGCCTTCCACCGCCCGTCCTTCCCCGGCCTCGGTCAGACCCACGACGCCCTCCAAAGCCTCGAGGGCGCGGGAATTCTCTCCGCTCCGCCGCAAGCACGCGGCCAGGGCCAACCGGCACAAGGCCGAGGAGGCATTGAGCTCCTGGGCCCGCCGCGCGTCGCAAAGCCCCTGCTCGACGCGATTCTGCGCCAAGCTCACCAGCGCCTTCTCGGCCAGAATCCAGGCATACTCCGGCGCCAGCTTCAAGGCTTGGCCCAGGCGCTCCTGGGCCTCGGCGAACCGGCCGGACTGGGCCAAGGCCTTGGCATGATATCCCAGCATCCAGGCGGTCCCCGGCTCGAGCTCCGCGGCTTTTTCGAGATCCTCGAGGGAGCGGGAATATTGCGCCACCACGGGAGTCCTCTCGGCCTCCGCCCTCAAGGCGTAAAGGCGCCCCGAGCGGCGGTCGAGGGCGATCGCATCGTTTAAAGCGGCCAGGGCCTCCTCGTGGCGGGCCTCAAAAAAAAGAGCGCGGGGACCCTCTCCGGCCAGGCTCCAGGCCGCCTCGGCCCGAAGCGGCAAGGCGTCCGCGCAGACGGGCGCCGCGGTCTTGGCGGGCATGCCTTCAAACCCCGGCGGAGGCGAAGAGCCCCGGGTCGCACTCCCTGGCCCGGCCGAGAGCCTCCTGGGCCTCCCCCGAACGCCCCAGCTTGTCGAGGACCATGGCCCGGCCGATATGAGCCCAGGCGTCCCGCGGACTGGAGGCCAAGGCCGCGTCGAATTCCGGCAAGGCCTTCTCGGGCTCCTCGGCCATGAGATGGGCCTGCCCCTTCCAGACCCGCGCCCGCGGAAAATCCGCGAACAGCTCGAGCGCCGAAGAGAGGCTTGCCAGGGCCTCCGGAAACCGGCCCTGCTTCAAAAAGAGCTCCCCTTTCCAGGCCAGGGCCCAGAAGCAGGCGGGATCCAGGGCGAGACAATGGTCGAGGTCCGCCGCGGCCCCGTCCAATTCCTCCCGACCGCGCCGCAAGCCCCCCCGCCAACCGTAAACCCAGGCCAGGGACTTGTCACGGCGCACCGCATCGGGCTCGGCGCCGAGGAAATCATAGGCGCATGAAAGATGCCCATCCACGCGCACGGCCTCAAGAAAATCCGCCAGACCCTCGGCCTTGAAGCCGAGCTCCCTCCTGGCCTCCCCCCGGAGGGCCAAGAACCACGCGCACGACGGCTGAAGGGCGAGGGCCTCGTCGATCTCCGAGATGGACTCCTCCAAGCGCCCCAGCTTGCGCAGGATCTCCGCCTTCCAGCCGCGCGCGTAGGGATCATTCGGGGATATCCGCCGGGCCTCGTTCACATCCTCCAAGGCACCGGCGCAGTCGCCGGAATGGCGCTTGGCCTTAGCCCGGACGATAAGGGCCCAGGAGTACGCCGGATCGGCGAGGGCGGCCGAGCCCGCGCTCGCGATCGCCCGCGCCCAAAGCCCCAGGCCCCGCTCTCCCTCGCTTTTAAGCACCCAAGCGGAAGCCGCGGAGGGATCCTTGGAAAGCGCCGACTCGGCGTCGTCAATGGCGCCTTGATAGTCCCCGCAATGTCTTTTCCCCTCCCCGCGGGCCACGAGGGCCTGAATATTTCCCGGCTCCGAAGACAGCCTCGCCGCCAGGTCGGAGAGAGCCTTCTCGTGCTCTCCCAGGCAGCGGTAGGCCTCGGCTCGCCGCTCCAGGGCGGCGGCGTCTTGGGGAGCCCGCCGCAAGCGGCGGGAGAGGAGCTCGACGGCCTCGGCGTGGCGGCCTTCTTTGAAAAGGCCGTCCAGTTCGGCCCTTGTCATTTAGGCCCCTTAGCGGGTGGTTTTTGCCGCGAAGTCCCTCAGGAAGCGCTCGCAGCGGCGGCGCTGCTGGTAGAATTTCTGGCGGCGCGCCTGATAGGAAGTTGAGCTCTTGGGCTCGAAGCCCTCGAAGGCCATCTGCGCTTGGCTGAGGAAATTCTCGACCTCGGCGCGCCTGGCCTTGACTTGCTCCATGAGCAGCGAATTAGGGTCCACCCTCTGCGCGGCCTCAGACGGGGCCTTTTGAAGGAGCGCGACGCCCTGCTGCCTCTGCTGGCTCTCCAATTGGGCGCGCTGCTTCATGGCGCTCTCGTCCGCCCAAGCGGAGCAATAGGCCGCTTCGGCCCTTTTGGCGGCCGCCTCGCAGCTTTCCAGGGAGGGGGCCAGCATCCACCGGCATTCCTCGTGAGCCCCGCACAAGGCAGGGTCGCGCGCCTCTCGGGCTTGGCGAAACGCCGCGACGGCCTGGCAGAGCCTTAAATCCGCGGCGCCCTTAGGCGAGGAGTCGAGCTGGCGGCAGTATTTGTCATAGCCTAGAGTCATCCGGCGGTGGGTCAAGCAGGCTTTGACATCTTGAGGCCCCAAGGGACGGAGCAGCATGGAGGAAAGCTTCTGGCAAAAAGATTCCGGCCCGTCCGGTCCCAGCATGAGAGAGCAGACCTTCGCGGTAGGCGCTCCCCGCAGGGTCTCCTTGATCGGATCGTTTTCAATGAAGGTCCGGCAAACCCTCATGGCATCCGGATTCTTGGAAATGATTGCATGGCCCAGGGAGAGGGCACCCCAATTGCTGGAGCACGACCGCTCCAAATCAGGAACTCCTGCCTTCACCTGTTTGAACGCGGTCCTGCAGCCCCCCTGATCTTTTTTGATGAAAGCTTGGCAAAGGTAATAGCTTTCGAGTCCTATATTGCGCAGTAGCCGGGTTTCTCCGCTTTCCTGGATGAAGGAGATGGAGTATCGAGCCCGGCAGTCCAGGGCCAAATTTTTGCGCGCCTCGGACCAAAGGTCGGGCGCGGGAACCGCGCCGACCGGAGGCTGACTTTTTTGGAGTCGGTTTTTCCTATTGGTTTCTTCCCATGAAGCCGCCGCTTGGCCAAGGAACTGTCCCAAGGAAGAAACCATCTGGGCGGCCTGCAAGGTCAGGATATCCAGCTGTTTGAGGCGATGATCATTGGCCGGCTCTTGGGCCGCGGGTTGGGCCCGAGAAACCGCGGGCGAGGCGGCGAGAAGGCTTGCGGCCATAAATATTTCCAACATGCGCGTTATGCTATATTTTCTATCTCCTCAATGCAAACCGGCATTATTTTAAGCCCTTTCTTGGCCGCATCGCTTTGGGCAGCCCCCGCGCCAGGCGATGGGAGGCGGCCCTCCCCTTTCTGTTCCGAGGCCTACAGCGCGCAAAAAGTGCTCGATGAAATAAAAGGCGGGAGGCTATCGTCCTCCGCCTTGGACGAGGAACCTTCTCTCAGGAGGCCCCTCATCCGATATTACGCCTGCCGAGCCTTCTCCTCCGGACTGCCTGCAATCTGCGACCGCCTGGCTTTCCTCGATGAGGAGAAGAACGCCCGGAAGGGCGGGCCAGGCGTCTTCCCTGCCGCATACAGCTGCCGCAGGGATTTCTATTTATGGGTCTTTGACCGCGCCCGACTTCAGGCAAGCCCGGGCATCATCGAGGCCTGCCTGAAGGAAAACTCGTACCGCAGGCCGGGAGATGAAGGTCCGTTCAAGAAAGAATCTTTCGACAAGGCATGTCGAATCATCGCTAGGTATTCCCAAAAACGAGCGGACCTGGAAGGCGCCTGCGCCGCGCTCCTGCCGCATTTTAGGTCGCGCACGAGCCTGGGAGAATGCCGGGCTCTGTTCCGCTACGGCTACGGGGAGGACGAAGCCGCTTGCATGGGCCTGCGCTCGCCTTACCGCGTGGAGCGTTGCCTTGAACTCGTCCGCTATCGAAAAGCTTATCAGAGCCGCGACGTCGGCGCTTGCGGCGCATCCCTTTACTGCCGTCTGCTCATGGGAGACGGCCCTGGCGCCTGTCAATCCTTGAACGATGAAATCACGGGACTGTTCTGCTCCCGGTCGGCGGCGAGACGGAGCCTGGAGTGATGGCCTGGACGTACAGGTTCCCCTCCTGCTTCCAAGCCACCACGACGCCCCCGCCCGACTCGGGCATGGCCGTGATGCCCAAGGACCCCTCGCCTTTATAGCTTCCCAGGACCACGCCCGGGCCGGAGGCCGCGCCGTTTCGATCGATCCTGCGCGCCAAGACGTCCCGAGTCGCGTAATCGACCCAGGACGAATAAAACGCGCCGCCGTTGGCCAGCATGTCATGCTGATCCTGCGTGATGCTTGCTGCGACCGCCAGGGCGAACTCCGCGGCAGCGACCTTCCCCGGAGAAAACCTCGCAAGCCAGAGGCTCGCGGAAGACTCCGTCTCCGAGCCGGCGCTCACGAATCGCGCGGCCTCGTTGCAGACCGGGTGGCGGCGCCCCGCGGGCGCGGAGCATTCCGGACCGGAGCATCCGTTCTTGAAAGGGCCAGCGGGCCTGGCGGCGTACTGAAGAAGAAGGCCGCCTTCTCCGTCTACTTTGGAGAACAGGTTGAACTTATAGGAGGCCGGGTCTCCGTCTATTGAAACGGCCCTTGCCCCCCAGGACGGCTTGAGGCGGCCGCGTCCGTCCACTCGCGCCAGATGCAGGCTCTGTCCGCCATCGTGCCAGCCCGCCCAAACCACGTAGGCCCCGCCCGCCCCGTCGGCCGCCGCCGTCAAATAGCGGGCGCAGGGCCACGACTCGTTCATTCCCGCCGGGTAGCCGGAACTCAAACGGTTGACCCGGTAGGCGCCGACTCGGGAGACATGGATGGAAAAAATCTCCGCGAAGCGCTTGGACAAGTGGCTGTCCGCGATCACGAACAGGGCCTCGCCGCTTTTGGCGACTCCCGAGATGCCCAAATCCGCCCAAAAGACCGGAGGAGCCGTGGGCGTATCGTAAAGCTTTTTATTGTAAACCAGCCTCCCGGATGCGTCCACCCGGAAGACGAACACAGAATCGGATTCTCGGCCCTTCGCCGAGGCCAGGGAGGTCGCCCCTCCCTCCCCGTCAGCCAGCAGCAGGTAATTGTCCGCTCCGCCGGCCGCGCGGGTCGGAGAGGCCCAGATCGAACGCCCTTCGCGGTCGAAACGCTGAATGAAAAGGGGGCCGCTGCGCGAACCCGTCGAGGGGTCATTTTCCAAGGTGCTGTAAGCCACCAAAACTCCGCCCTTTCCGTCGTTGACAAGCCAAAGGTTCCACAAATCCTTGTCTGGATTTGAGGCCAGCAGGAGAGGATCGCCCCGATTCCACAGCTTCTCGCCCTTCGGGCCCAAATGCTGGCCGTAAACCTGGAGCGGCGTGTCCTCGAGCATGTCGGAAGCCACCCAAACCATGAACGTGCCCCCCGCTCCGTCGGAAACAGCGCGGGAGTAGCGCTCGTTATCCTTCTTGCCGCTGGGCAGGTTATTGGCGACGTAAAGAGGGAAAGGGCCCCATGCCAAGCCGGCCAAGGCCGCGGAAGCTCCGAGCCCGGAAACGACAAAGAAGAATACCGCCTTGCGGAAACACTTTGGCATGCGCGCAACACCCCCAGGTTTCGATTTCGCGGCCGTGTAGCTTATATCAAATGCTCAAAGCCAGTCAACAAACCGAGCGCTCCCACTCCTTGAGACGGCAACGGGCCGCCTCCGAACCCTCTTCAAGGGCGCGCTTAAGAGCCCGCCGGCCTGCCCTTCTTTTTCCCAGCCGGCGAAAAGCCTCGGACAGATCCGCCCAGGCCAGCGCGTCACGGCCGTCCATGAGTAAGGCCTTCTCCAAATGGCTGGCGGCCGGCGCGGGGCGGCCGAAGAGGAGCTCGACGCGACCAAGGTCGGTCAAAATCCAGGCGAAGCGAGGATCGCTCCGGACGGACTCCTGGAAATCCGCCAAAGCCTCCTCAATCCGGCCCTGGGCCAGGAAGGCCTTGGCCCTCCAGGCCAGGACCAGGGGATTGCCCGGATGTATCTCCAGGAATCTCTCGTAGCGCGACGAAGCCTCCTCGTGCCTGCCGGCCTGGGCGGCGGCCAAGCCCAGCCAGGCCCAGCCCCAAACATTGCCGCTTTCACGGGACGCCGCCGACTCCAACTCTTTGCAAGACTCATTCAAGCGGCCCAAGAGAAGCAGGAAAAAACCCCTCCAGCGCCGCATGGCGGTCGAGGGCTTAACGACTTCCAGGCGGCACGCGAAGGTCTCGAGCTCCGCCGGCGGGCGGGAAAACCATAGCTCCACGTATTTCGGATCCAATACCGCCGCCCGATCCATATCCACGGCCCAGGACTTCAGGCGGCCCAAATTCCAATGGGCCCTTGCCAGCCCATTCCAAGCCAATGCGTAGGAGGGCTTTCCCTCCAAGGCTGCGCTAAAATCCCTCAAGGCTTCCTTCATACTGCCGACCTTGAGACAGGCCAAGCCCCGCCAGGTCCGCACCCAGGCCGCGTAATCGTAGCCGGGATCTTGGGCCAGGGCCCGATCGAAGTCTTCAAGCATCCCGTCATGAATTCCGAGGATCCTCTTGGCCTCCGCCCGCCAAGCCAGATACCAGCCGTTGTCTGGCTCCAGCTCCAGGGCCCGGTCGAATGAAACGAGCGCTTGAGGGCTCCTGGCGAAGGATACCTTGGCTCTGCCCAACCAGGCGTGAATCCAGGCCCGCCCCCCCAGGGTCGCGGCCCTTTCGAGCTCCGCCATGCCCGCGGCGTCGCCCGCCTGCAGCCTCGCTTCCCCCCGCCAAGCGAGAATCATCGGGTCGCGCGCCCCAAGGCTCCAGGCGCGGCGCAAATCGCGCACCGCGCCGCGGTAATCGCCCCCGCGCCTTCTTAAAAGACCGCGCCAGGCCCAGGCCTCGGCCCTACTGGGGCTCGCCCCGAGCCAACGCTCGACGTGGGGCAGGAGCTCCGCGGAGGAAACTTCTTCGGGATTGTCGCGATGGAGCTTGGCGGGCTGTTCCTTCCTAGCCTCCGCGTAGGAAAACATGAAGCTTGGATTGAGCGCGTAAGCTTTCATGAGCTCCATCCAAGCCGCGGAACTTTCCCCGCGCTTAAGGCGTTGGGTGCTGCGGGAAAGGTGAGACCGGCAGCTCGCGCGGGAAGGCCTTGGGCTCAAGGCAGGCCGCCAAGGTCCCAAACCCGAATGATGCCGTCCCAGCCGCCAGAAACGGCTCGGCGGCCGTCCGGGGAGCGAGGGAGCAGGGAAGAACGCGCCGCGCGGGGCCCAAACAAAAGACTCAAACAGACAATCCATTTCATTGGGGCGGCGAGATTCTATTATATTGCATGCTTCACCTCAAGACTGAATGAAATCCGCCGAAACCCGTGGAGGTCCCGATTCTGCCCCCCTCCTCCGAGGCCTCCTCATCCCTCCCCGCATCGCCCTGAGCCCTCGATCACCAAGGCTTTTTTTAGATCCGTCCGGGCCGAGGCCAAATCTCCCAAAGCCGCGCAGGCCTTGGCTCTGAGCACCAAGGCCTCCGACTGCCTGGGGTTGGCCTCCAGCGCCCTCTCGGCATCCGCCTTGGCCGCCGCGGCCCGGCCCAGCGCGAGATTCAGCTTGGCTCGAAACACCAGGACGCGGTCCTCCAGCCAGCTTTTCTCGATGAGGCACTCGAATTCGCGGGCTTGTCTCGCGAGCGCGCCGCGGTCGGAAGACGCGGCGGGCAGGTCAAGGAAGTGCACGGCCTCGTTGAGGTCCTTTAATCCCTCATCGAGGCGCCCTTGGTGGCGGCGAGCCTCGCCCCTCAAGGCGTACGCCCAGGGCTTCTTAAGCCCGAGCTCGATAGTGCGGCAGAGCAGCCCCTCGGCCCTGTCCACCTCCCCTTGCGCCAAGGCCCGCTCCCCCTCCCGGAAAAGCCTCCAGACAGGCGAACCCTTGGCTTGAGAGGAGCGCCCCTCCGCCCCCTTCTTAAAGTCCACGGCTCCCAGGACCGACAAGTCCTTGAGCAGGCGGAAGACCTGTCCCTCGATGATATCACGGGGAAGGCCTCGCCTGAGCCCAAGGACGCTCTTGATCGCCGAGATGCTTCGCCGGCCGTTCAGCAATCCCAGCACCGCGGCATAGGAGCCGGGCAGGATTCTCTTGGGATTGACGGCCCGCGCCGAAGGCTCGCGCGACTCGGTTTTAACTATCTCAAGGCGCTTGATGGGGTACAGGCGGCCGGATTGGGCTCTAGGCAGAAAGGTCCAGGAGAGTTTCCTGGGCAGCTTCCAAAAAGGAATCCAGGAGTCGGGCAGTTCTTTCATGGCGGACTTCTCGCTCGCCCGGAGGGCGTTTTCCTCCAGGGTCGTGGGGTGTCCCATGAAGCCCGTTTCCACGATGGCCAGTATCTGGCGGGTCCAGCGCTTGAGCTCGAGCTTGGTCCCTTCCCATTGCCAAGGATGATGTTGGCCGGAGGCGCCGAAAAGAAGGGTCTGAGAGGTGTAGGCTCTCTCGAAATAATAGGTAAGGCCCGAGGCCACGGCCACGAAGGACATCTTGTCGGATAAATCCAGAGGAGACGCCCGGCCCATGGCCTGCCTGGCCTTTCTCCACCACGAGCGCGCATTCGGATCATTATGGTACCAGAACTCGATCAAGGCCATGAAGGAGCCGGCGATTTCCTTGCAGAAGCGATCGTAATCGTTCCATAGAAGCTTCCCCAGCCCCTTATCTTTCAAGCGCCAGGCGGTACTGAGCGCGTAGGCCGCCCGGTGACCGGAGATGTGCGCCATCATCACTCCCGAGGAAAGAAGAGGATCAAGGAAGAAAGCCGCATCGCCCGCCGCCAGCCACCCCGGCCCGCAGGCGTTCTCATTGGCGTAGGACCAATCTCCGGCCGTGAAAAAATCCTTTTCCGGCTCGGTCGGGTCCACTCCCCTCATGAGGCTCGCCTCTTCCAGAAGCGGCCATATCTCCGAGCAGGAGCGCAGAGACTCGAAGAAGAATTCTCTAAAATCCGACACCTTGCGCTCCCGCACGTAATCGGCCTTGGAAACCAAGCCCACCGATATCATGTCGCGAGACAGCGGAATGTACCAAAACCAGCCTTGGGGCGTGGAGCACACGAATATCTTGGTCTTGTCCGGATGCCCGGCATACTCGAATTTCCAGCGGGCGCCCTTGAAATAAGCGTAGCCGGCGATATTCTTCAAATCCTCTCGGTATTGGCGGGTCCGCCTTGCGCGGGAGAGAAAACCATTCTGCCCGCTGCAGTCGGCCAGCATCCGGGAGGCGAGCTCGATGCGGCGCCCTTCGGGCGACTCCACGATGAGGCCGCGAATCTCGCCGCCTTTCTCGACCGGCTCCACCGCCTTGAAGCCCATCCACGCCTCCGCCCCGCATTCCCGGGCGTGATCCAGAAGTATCTCATCATATCGAGATCGAAGGACTTGCCAAGAGAACTCGGTGTCGAGAAGGCTGCCGTATTTTTCGAGCATCTCGAGGTTGAGGTTATTGAAGTCGGCGTCCCAAGGCTCCCGGTTCTTCCCCCAAACGAACACCACCCCGAATTTTTTTGGAAATCCCACGGCGTTGATCTTGTCGAAAACCCCCATCTCCTTGAGGACCGGGATCATGCCCGGCAGGAGGGACTCTCCAATATGATGCCTTGGAAACGGACTTTTCTCGATGATGAGAACCTTGGCCTCGGGGTTGTATTTCTTGACCACAGTGGCCATGGTGGTCCCGGCTGGGCCCGCTCCGATCACCACGAGATCGTAAGCCTCCTTCATGCTCATGCGAACGCCCCCAAATTCTCATGCGCCCGATCCCGCAGCCAGAGCGCGGGCTTGGAGGCGGGATCGAAGCTGAAGTCAAGCGCGCGGCCGGCGAGCTCCAGGGCGCGGCGAAAGTCCCCCTCGCGCAGGCTCTTGAAGCCCATCCCCAGCCAATGCGCCATGCTGTCCCCTCCCTCCTGGGGCATGCGCCGAAGCTGCTCGAGGGGATCCCGATTCTCCCCTTCGAGCACGCAAAGCCCCGCGGCATAGCTGTTGAGGGCATCGGCCGCCGAGGCGAGATCCCCGTTCTTGATGTGGGCCTGGCACAGCCAGCGGTAAATCCAGCGGGCATGAGGGTAGAGCTCGAGGGCCTGTTTGAGGTCTGGGATCGCCTCCTGCCAACGCTCCAAGCGGCAGAGGGCCTCTCCCCGCCAAGCCAGGGCTTGGGGAGACTGGCCTTGAAGGACAAGGGACGCATTGAGAGCCTCCAGGGCCTCCTGCGTCCGCCCCAGAGAGAGAAGGCAATGCCCTTTCGCCGCGAAAGCCCAGCCAAGGCCGGCGTCGAGCGCCAAGGCCTTGTCGAACGAGGACAAGGCCTCATTGGGATAGCCGAGGCGGCGCAGGGCTTCCCCCTTCCAGACATAAGGCCAAGGCGCCCTGGGAGCGAGCTTGAGCGAACGGTCCAAATCTTCCAAGGCCGCGAAATATTCCTGGAGGAGGAGCCTCGTCTGCCCCCGCCAGGCCCAGGCCCAGGCCGCGCGCGGCCTTTCCTCTATATAGTCGCTTAAGCCCTTCAAAGAGCGCCGGCAGGCGGGGTTCGGGTGACTCATGCTGATGCGATGCTCGACCCAAACCCCTTGCCGGTCAATGAAGGCCGCGGCTCTCAGCGCCCGGCCCGCCTCATCCACCCACCCGAGCTTGAAGCAGGCCTCGGCCAAGGGGTAGAGAGTGGTGGGGTAGTAAGGGTTGAGCTTACGGGCCTTTTTTAGGAGGCGCGCGGCGCGGGCGTGGCGGCCGAGCTCCGCGCACGAGACCCCGAGCCAGGAGTAGCCGCGGTCGTAGCGGGGCAGAAGCTTTATCGAGCGCTCGAGCTCCCGCAAGGACTCGGGGGTTTTCTTCATCACGAACAAGGCCCGGCCCCGCCAGGACAGAGCGAACCCCGACTTGGGAGCCAGCTTCAGCGCCCGATCCAAATCCCCGACCAAGGAACGGTCCTTGAGGTCGGCCTTGGCCCGGGCCATGAAAAGAAGGGCCAACTCGTCCTTGGGCTCGAGCCGCGAGGCGCACCGGCAGTCCGCGACACAGCCCTCGAAATCTGCCATGTACCAACGGCATATCCCGCGCAGGATCCAAGGCCAGTTCCAGGACGGCTCGAGCGCCATGGCTTCTTCAAAGCAGACGATCGCGCGCGCGTAGCGCCGCGCCATCTCATGGGCCATGCCGGAAAGGAGCCGGCACCAGGCGTTCTTCGGCTCCAAGGCGGCGGCGCGCTCGAAGTCCGCCAGGGCTTCCGGCCCCAAGCGAAAAGAGCCCCAATAGCGCTCGCGGCGCAAAAGCCCGCGTCGGAGCAGGAGCCCGGCCTCGCCTCCCGGCCAGGATGGGGCCCGCCCGGCGCTCCAAGGAAACTTCCTTCCTATCGCCAGAAGCTCGCCAAAGCCGCGCAGGTCATTCTGCCGGTAGAACAGGAGGGCGTGGGCGACATACCCGCGCCAGGCGAGCAGAGATGTCTTTTCAGACGGAGGCAAGCCGGGCCTCCATCTCGCGGCATTGTTCGTCGTTGAGAAGATAAGGAAAATCGGCCAAAAGCCTGCGGTAGTCCTCGATGGCTTTCTCCGGGCGGCCGGCCGCCCGGCAAATCTCTGCCCTCACGGCGTAGGCCCGGCCCATATTGGGGGCGATCTCAAGGCAGCGCTCGGCCGCCGCGCGCGCCTTCTTGAGGTCCTCGCGGGCCAGGTGAACCTGGGCCAGCAGAAGGTAGGCCTCCGGATACTTGCCGTCCAGGAGAAGAGCCGTTTTAAGCTTCTCCACGGCACGCCGATAGCGGCCCTGCGAGAAGTCCATCCGAGCCTCAAGATGGTAGGCCCAGGGAATCTTGGACTTCGCCGCGAGCACTTTTCTTATGACGGCGCGGGCCTCGGCGGGGGCCCCCGCCTCGAAGCACGCCTCGGCCAGCCATCCATGGGCGATCCAGAGGCGCGGCGAAAGCTCGAGGGCGCGCATGAGCTTGCGGCGGGCAAGCTCCGGTCTCCCGGCCCTGAGCCAACCCCAGCCATGCCAAGCCAGGGCCAGGACGTTCTGGGGATCGAGCCAGGACGCCCTTTCGAAATCCTCGAAGGCCTCCGAGAAGCGCTGCTGTTGTATCCTCAACTGGCCGCGCCAAACAAGGAGGGAGGGCTCCCGGGGATCGGCGGCCAAGGCGCGCCCCAACTCCGCCGCGGCCCTATCCAGCTCGGCGGGGCTCGGGGCGTCCCCGGTCTTGAACGCCCAGTGGTAGCGGTGGTCAAGCAAGAAGGCCCGGTCCAGATCCCGCGCGGCCGCCGCCGGCTCGCCCAGCCCCCGCAAGCTCCTGGAGCGTTCGTAATAGGTGAGGCTGTAATAGGGATCCATGACAAGGGCACGGTCAAGATCAGCCAGGGCTTGCTTAGGCCGCCCGAGCTTGCGCCAAAGCGAGCCGCGCCAAACGTAGGCCCGGTGGTAAAAAGGCTGGAGGCGGACGCTCAAGGCGAAATCCTCCAAGGCCTCTTGCGTCTCTCCAAGAAGGCGCCTGGCGTTGGCCCGCCAGGCGTAAAACCAGCCGATGGACGGGGCAAGCTCAATCGCCCGGGTCAGGCGCTCGACTCCCTGGCGCGCCCCTCCCGGGGTGTAGCAGGCGGCCCGCCCGAAGAAGGCCTGGGCCCAGGCCAGGTCCGGATGAGTCTTGACCAGCCTTTCCACGAAGGAGTAGTCCTCGGCCGGGAAATGGGAGAAATGGGTCTGGGTCGCCTCCCGGCGGTAGTAGGCGCCGACCTTCTCCGGATGGGAGAAGGAGAATGCCAGCATCTTGCGGGTGTAGCGCGGCGACTCCACGTCCGAGGTCCGGTGAATCTGGAGGGTGATAAATCCGAGGACCGGGCTCGCGTTGTACGCCTGGCGCAGATAGAATGCCGCCTCGCCGGGGTCCTCGGCCAGTCGGCAGCGTAAAAGTGCTGCCGCAGAGCAGGCGGGATTT
This sequence comes from Elusimicrobiota bacterium, assembly GCA_016218575.1. Classification (NCBI taxonomy): domain Bacteria; kingdom Pseudomonadati; phylum Elusimicrobiota; species Elusimicrobiota bacterium. The sequence continues at coordinate 47,575 of JACRDN010000010.1, read as the reverse complement.
CTCCTCAAGGACTCCTCGTAGGCCTTGGCTGCGCGCACGCGCCGCCCCGCCTTTTCCTCGGCCCGTCCGAGAAGGAGCAGGCCTAAAGCCGACTCCGGGCGCAGGCCGAGAAAGGCCTCCAGGTCCGCGCGCGCCTCGTCGGGCCTTTCCCGCAAAAGCCTTCCCGCGCCGCGGTAGAGGTAGGCCCACGGCTGATCGGGCCCCGTTTCCACGGCCTTGGAGAAGCAGGTTTCACCCTGCTCCCCGCCGAGGTCGAGCTCTCCCAGCCAAGCGCGGGCCCGGGCATCCCGAGGATCCTTGTCCAGGGCCGCCTGAAAATCCCGGCAGGCTCCCCGATGATCTCCCATGATCCTCTTGAGCCTGCCCCGATAAAGCGGATCCTTGTCCAGGGCCTCCCGGCAGAGCGAAAGCTCGGGATGATGAAGATTCTTGAAATACTCGAGCTCATGCTCCGGGACGTGGGGCAGGCCGAAGCGCCCGGCCAAGTCCTCTATCTTTTCCGCCTGACCCAGCCCGTCCAAGAGCTCGGCGGCCTGCGCGAATTTCATCGGTTCAGCAGGGCCTTGAGGCGGCCCTTCTCCTCCTCATTGAAGAGATAATCGAATTTATCCAAGGCCAAGCGCCAGTCCTGAATCACGAGCTCTGGCCGGCCCAAGCTCTCGTTGATGCGGGCCCGCAGGATCACGGCCCGGCCGTGGTTCGGGGAGATGGCAAGGGCCTTCTCCACGCTGGAAAGGGCCTCCCTCGCGCGGCCGAGCTCGAGCCGGACCCGCGCCGACAAATAATAGCTTTCCGCGTCACGCCCCTCGAGACCCGCCGCTTTCTCGAAAGCGGCCAAGGCCGCACGCCCGCGGCCGAGCTCAAAGAGGAAGCGCCCGCGCTCCTGGTGGGCCCACCAGAGCCGGGGTCTTTGGCGCAAGAGCCCCTCCAAGAGGCGCAAGGCCTCCCCGCCCCGGCCTTGCGCGAACAGGCAACGCGCCATCCAGCCCCGGACGACGGTCAGGCCTGGTTCGAGCTCCGCGGCCTTCCTTAAGTAGAGTTCGGCCCGGCCGGGATCGCCCGCCTCGCAGAGAGCCCTTCCCTGCCAGGCATGGGCCAGACCGTGGAGGGGATCCAGGGCCAAAGCTTGGCTAAAATCCAGAATGGCGCGGGGAAAATCCCTCGCCTGCATAAGGGCCTGGCCCCGCCAGGTCCGCAAGGAGGCCGAGCGCGGGCAGCGCTTCAACGCGGTATCCAGCTCGGCTATCCCCGCCTCGAGCTCCTCCCGGGAGGGCTCTCGCCCCACGGCATGGACCCAGGAGTAGCGGTGGTCTTGGCGGAAGGCTTGATCGAGGTCCGCGGCCGCCCCCGCGTAATCCCCCAAGTCCCGCCGGGCAAGAGACCTCTCATGACGGGTGAAGGGATAGTCCTCGTCCACGGACACGGCGCGGTCCAAATCCTCCAGGGCCCGACGGGGGCGACCCAGCTTGCGCAGCACGGCCCCGCGCCAGGCGTAGGCGCGGTAATAATACGGCTGTAGGCGCAGGGCCTCATCGAGGTCCTTGAGGGCTTCCCGCGGCCGGCCGAGGGCCAGACGGGAAAGGGCGCGCCAGGCCAGGGGCCAGCCCCGGCCGGGGGCGAGCTCCACCGCGGCGTCCAAAGCCTCCAGGCTCGCCAATCCCAGCCCCGAACCCCGGGGGCTACGAGCCAGCGCCCTTCCCCAGAGGGCCCAGGCCCAGGCCCGATCCGGGCGGCGGCGCTTGGCGCGGGCCGCGATGGCCACGGCCTCGTAGTGGAACGGGGAATAGCGGATGTCCGCGGCAACGCAGCGCGCGCACGGCGCCTTGGCGCGCCCCTCCTCCAGGGAGAATCGGACGAGCTTTCGCAAGTACGCCTCCCAGCCTTCTCTCGGGCCGCGCTCGAACAGGGCCAGATGGGCGTAATCCGGTTCCGCGTCGAAGGCATCCTCGCAGGAGGCCGCGAATGCCCCGGGAGAGTCCTGGCTCCTGGCGCGCAAAATATGCGCGGCCGCTAAACCTTGCGAAAGCTCGGCCGCCCGCGCGAAGCTGCGCACGGCCGGGCGCCGGCGGCCTTCCTTGTTTTGCGCCAAACCCAGCATCAAATGGCCGAGAGACGAGTTAGGCCGGAGCCTCGCGAACGCCTCGAAGTCCCCGCCGGCCTCATGGAATTTTCCCGCAAGCCAGCGCCCGGCGCCGCGATAGAGGTAGGCGCAGGCAAGCCCGGGCTCAAGCCCTATCGCCTGGCTCAAGCTCTCCTCGGACGAGGGCTCCCCCAGGGCCAGCTCGCCAAGCCAGGCCATGGACAAGGACATCCGAGGATTCAAGTCCAAAGCCTCCTTAAGGTCCCGCGCGGCACCCAAAGCGTCTCCCATGAGCCGCCGGACCCTGCCCCGCCAGGCCAGAAGCCGGGGGCTTTTTTCGGCCTCGAGGCTCTTGAGGGCGCCCGAGAGCTCACCGAAATACAGCCCGCGAAAGTAAGAGAGCTCATGCTCCGGGATATGGGGAACCCCGTAGCGCAGGCTCAAATCCTCCAGCTTCTCGGCCTGCCCCAAGGCCTCGAGGAGGCGCGGAATGGTCATGGGATGGCTAAGAGAACCGCGACCGCGCGCTTCTCCTCGCTGTTGAAGAGGTAGGGAAATTCCGCGTAAACCTTGCGGAAGTCCTCGACCGTTTCCCGGGACCGGCCCAAGCGCTCCCGGATCCTAGCCCTAAGCAGGTAGCCCCGGCCCAGATTCGGGGATATGGTGAGGGCCTTTTCCACGGCGGCCAAAGCCTTCGGGAGTCTGCCCAGCTCGAGGCGAATGCGCGCCTCCAGATAATGGCTCTCGGCGTGCCGCCCCTCGCAAGCCAGGGATTTCATGATCCAAGGCAAGGCCCGGCGGGCGCGCCCCGCCTCGAGATAGAGCTCGGCCTTCTCCTGGAAAGCCCACCAGGTCTCGGGCTTGTCCTTGAGCAGCGAATCCAACAGCCTCTGCGCCTGGGCAAGCCGCCCCTGCGCGGCCAGGGCGCGGGCAAGCCAGCCTCTAAAAATCGAGAGTTCCGGGGCCAGCTCCGCGGCCTTCCTTAGGGCGTTCTCGGCCGGGCCGGGGCTTCCGCCGCCAAGCCGCGCCCGGCCGAGCCAAGCCTGGGCCAAGGCGTGCTGGGGATCGAGCCGGCAGGCCTTCTCGAGATCGAGCACGGCTCCGCTTTCATCCCCGGCCTCAAGGCGCAGCTGCCCCCGCCAAGCCAGAAGGGAGGGATGGCGCGGCTCGGCCGCGACGGCTTGAGAGATCTCCTCCAAAGCCAGAGCCCTCTCCTCGGGGGAGGGCTCGCGGCCGACCGTGAACAGCCAGCTGTAGCGGAAATCCAAAGCGAAGGCCCGGTCCAGATCCCGCGCGGCCGGCGCCCAGTCTCCCAGAGCGCGGCGGACCAAGGAGCGCTCGTGCCAAGCGAAGGCGTATTGCTCGTCCATGAACAGCGCCCGGTCGAGGTCCCCGAGGGCTCCCTTCAAATCCCCGGTTTTGCGCCGAAGGGCCCCCCTCCAGGCGTAGGCGCGGTGGTAAAACGGCTGGAGCCGGAGGCAGGCCTCGAAATCCCTCGAGGCCCCGGCGGGGTCCTCGAGCTTGATCCGGGCCAGGGCGCGCCAGGCCAGGATCCAGCCGCTCGATGGCGAAAGGGCCGCGGCGCGCTCGAGAAGCTCCAGGCCCCGGCGGGAGCGATCCAAGGAGGGCGGGCAGCGCAGGATCGCCCGGCCGCAAAGGGCCAGGGCCCAGGCCTTCCCCGGCCGAAGCTTTGAGAGGCGGAGCGAGTCCTCGTACTCCTCGAATTGGTAAGGCGAATAATGGATGTCCTCCTGCCGGTAGTACCAACCCGCGCGCTCCGGTTCCCGGAAGGCGAAGGTCCTGAGCCTCCGGAGATGCCCTGCCCAGGCGCGGCCGGGCCCGTGCCAGGACAAGGTGATCAAGGCGTAGGTGGGATCGGCGTCCAGGGCTCTCTCGGCCGATTCCAAGCCGGGGCCGCTTGCCAGCCAATGAAGCGCGGCGCAGGCGGAATTGAGAGCCGCCGCCTCGGCGAAGGCCCGGGCCGCCTCCCGGCCGCGGCCCAGCCGCTCCAGGGCCGCCCCGAGAAGGACCCGGCCCAGGACCGCCTCGGGGCGCAGGCGAAGGTGGGAGGCAAAATCCTCCAAGGCCTCATCAAGCCTTCCGCCCAGCAGGCGGCCGGCGCCGCGGTAGAAATAGGCGCAGGAAAGCCCCGGCTCGAGGGCGATCGCCTGGCTCAGGCTTTCCTCGGCCGACGCATCGCCCAAGGCAAGCTCCCCGAGCCACGCCCTGGCCAAGGCGAGGCGGGGATTTAGGTCCAAGGCCTTTTTGAAATCGCGAGCCGCCCCGACGGCGTCCCCCAAGAGGCGCCTTAGTCGTCCGTGTTCCAGATAAGCGTCCGCATTTTCGCGACGACCCAGCTCCCGGGAGGCCTCCTCTAAAGAGGAGGCTAATTCCGGGCGCCGGAGCCGCGAGAACTCTCCCAGCTCATACTCGGGGATGAACGGGAGCTTGAATCTTGAGGATAAATCCTCCAGCTTCTCCCAAAAGCCCCGATCCTCAAGCCGAGACAACGCGGGCTTCATCTTCCTCCAAGGAGTCCAAGAATTCACGGAAGGCCGGCTGGCGAGGTTCCAGAGCCGCGGCCGAGCGGGCGTCCTCGCCGGCCGCATCCCGCCGCCCGAGGCCCAGCTGGGCTTGAGCCCGCCAGAAATACAGCCAGGAATACTCCACCATGGAATCCCCCACGGCCTGGCCGAGGTCGCGGACCGCTCCCGCGAAATCGCCCTCGAGCAGGCGCAGGCGCCCGCGCCAAGCGTAGGCGCGGCCGTAGAAGGGATCGGCCTCCACGGCCCTGTCCAACTCCCGAGCCGCCGCGCCGAGCTCGCCCAGGCGAATGAAGGCCTCTGCGCGCCAGGCATGGGCCCAAGCCAAATTTCCGTTGAGACTCAAGGCGCGGTTGAGATCCGCGAGCCCCTGTCTCGCCTCTCCGATCTGCACCAAGGATTCCCCCCGCCAAGCCCTGGCCCAGGCCTGGCGGGGGCGAGACGCGGCGTGGGCCGTCAAGGCGCCGAGGGCGGATTCTCTCTCTTTATCGAGGGCGACGGGCTCCGCCGTCCAATTGCCGAGCCAATTGTGCCTGTGGTTGAGGCGCGCGGCAAGGCGCAGATCCTTAAGGGCCGCGTCCACGCGCCCAAGGCGGCTCAAGACCCGGGCGCGCTCGGCGCGGGCCTTTTCGAAATGCGGGCAGGCCCGGAAGGCCGCGCCCAAGGCCTCGAGGGCCTTATCGTTTAGGCCCAGGCCACGATAGACCTTGGCGAGCCACAGATAAGTCCGGTCGTAGGCGGGCTCCAGGGCCCGGGCCTTGAGAAGATCGCGCAACGCCCCGCGCGCGTCGCCGAGCTTTCTCCGCGCGTCGCCGCGCCAGGCCAAGGCCCAGCCCGCGCCGGGGCTGAGCGCCAGCGCCTGATCCAAATCCGCGAGGGCCGCCGCCTCCGGCCTCATCTGGAAGCGCACCCGCGAGCGCAGGGCCCAGGCCCAGGGATTTCTCGGCTCCAAGGCCAGGGCCCGGTCTATGAAAGCCATGGCCTCGGAGAGCTCGATGTCCACGCGCCCCGTTTCGCTCAAAAGGATGAAGGCCCAGGGCCAGTCGGGCCTGAGCCTTTCCAAGGCCGAGAAGCTTTCCCGGACCCGCCCGAGCTCGCCGCGCCGCAGCCGTGCCAGCCCCTCCCACACCCGGGCCGGCCAGAATCTGGGAAAGCGCCGGGAGGCCTCGGCTAGGACCGTCAAGCCTTCGCCGCGCGCGGTGCGCTCAAGAAGAGACTCTAGAAGACTTTTCCCTCGGGAGCGAGCGCTGGGCGCGTACAGCCGCAGTATCCCCAAGAGCACCGCTGCCTGGGGCAAATCGGGCCGGGCCCGGCTCCAGGCCAAGAGGCGTCTCTGTGCCGCGGACCAGCGGCCCCTAGAGACCTCCCCGCTCAAGGCACGATAGTCCGGCATGGCGGGCAGGGCCGAAACAATCTCCTCGACCGCCGGAAAAAACGAGGATGGAACCGCAGAGAGCGCGCCCAACCGGCGGGTCGCCGACAGCGAGGCGATGCAGGCGTGCCGGTGCAAGAGAACGCTTTTAAGGAAGCCCAGAAGAAGCTCGGCGACGGGCTCCATGTCAGGCCGCGGCCAGGAGCCGCCGCGCCTCCTCGCGCCAGGCTTGGGCCTGCGCGTATTCCGGATAAATCCCTACCGCCCGGTCCAAATCCTCGACGGCACCCGACAAATCGCCGAGCCGGCGGCGGCATTCTCCCCGCCCCGCGAAAGCCCAGGCCGCGCGATGATCGAGCTCGACCGCCTTCGTAAAATCGCGGAGCGCTTGCCTCGGAAGATCCAGGGCCGCCAGGGCCTCCGCCCTCCAGCCCCAGGCCTGGGCGTATCCGGGGCTAAGAGCTACGGCGCGGTCGAGCGCCTCGCGCGCCAAGCCGGGCTCTCCGCGGCTCAGGAGAATCTTGCCCCTCCAGGCCCTGGGCCAGGCCAGGCGCGGGGAAAGACGGAGGGCTCTCTCGATGTCCGCCAAGGCCTCGGCACTTTTGCCCCACTGCCAATGAGTCCAGCCCCTCCAAGCCAGGGCCCAGGCCATGCGGGGATGGGTCTTCAAGGTCCGGGAAAGTTGGCCTATCCCCTCCTCGAACAGGGCGGGGTCATTCTTGGGATTGAACACCCAAGAGTAGCGCGGGCCCAAGGCGTGGGCGCGGTTAAGGGCGCGCAGGGCCTGCGAGAATTCTCCCAGCCCCTTGTAAGCCGCCATGATCTGGTTGCAGGCCCAGGACTTCTGGTCCGCGGTGTACTCGAAATCGTAGTTGTAGATGGGATCCCACGCGAGTGAGCGGGACAAGTCCTCGACAGCCTCCCGGTGCTGGCCCAAGGCCACGCGCACGCCCCCGCGCCAGGCCCAGCCGCGCAGGTAGCGCGGCTCGAGCTTGAGGCCCAGGCTCAGGGACTTAAGCGCCTCGGAGAATCGTCCCTGATGGCGCAGGGCCTCTCCGAGCCAGCAGCGCAGCCAGCCCCAGGCGGGCTCCAGGGCCACGGCCCTTTCCATGTCGCTCACCCCATCGTAAAAACGCCCAGCGTTGGTGAGCTTGACGCGCGAGCGCATGGCCCACAAGGCGGCGGAGCCCGGCTCCAAGGCAACCGCGGCGTCGAGGTCGCTTACGGCCTCCTCGTAGCGCATGAGGCTTCTCAAGGAGAATGCGTGGAAAACCCGCGCCCAGGCGCAATCGGGAGCGCGGCGCAAAAGCCCTTGAGCGGCCGGGATGAGCCGCGGGAATTCCTCGGCCGAGAGGGTGGTTAGATCCCGGTAGGCGGGAAGATAGGAGTGGTCCATGCCGGACATCGCCCGGAAATCTCCCAGAGCCCCGGTCTCGTCCCCGGCCAAGAGCTTGAGGCCCGCCCGGTAAATGTAGGCCTGGGCGCAGAGGGGGTCAAGCCGCGCGGCCTCGTCGAAGGCCGCTATGGCCTTGCCCATGTGCCCCTCGTCCACGCAGGCCCGGCCGCGGGCCATGGCCGCCATGACCGAAACCCGGGGACGGTAGGCCCTCATGCCTCCAGGACCCCCTGGAGACGCAGTTCCCTCACGAAGTTCGCGGCCGGGCCCTCGGCCCACCAGGAGGGAACGCCGCGGGCCGGGAGCCCTTCCTTGATCTGGCGCCAGGACTTTCGGCCGTCCAAGTCCTTCAAGAGCTCGAGATGGTGGCGGGCCACGGCCCGACGCGGGTTGAAGCAGTCCCCCAGGCCCTCGGCCGGGTCGTGCTTCAAGAAGCGCGCGCGCTTGGCCGCCAAGAGACGGCCCCGGCCCCAATCCGGGATGAAGGAATACTCAACCTCGTAGGGGCAGGACAGGCGCGGCCGGCAGTTCTCCGAAAGGCCTTCCCGCGCCAGGGCCTCCAGGGCCGAGTCGCGCCCAAGGACGGCGGCGTAAAAAGGATAGTCCCCGGGAGCCACCGGCTCCGGCTCCAAGGCCGAGGCCGCCGACAGAGCCCTTTCGTAATGGCGCGTGAGCCCCGCCGAGACCGCGATGAATGCGTTCTGGTCCCCGAGCTCGACCGGGAGCCAGGCCCTCTGGATCCGCCGCGCGCGCGCCCACCAGCTCTCGGCCCGGCGGTCGTTCCCGTACCAAAACAGGGCCAGGGAGAGGAACTGAGCGGCCGATTCCCGGCAGAAAGTGTCGTAGTCCCTCCAGAGGAGGGACCTCATCTCGGAACTCTCCTCCCGCCAATGGGCAAGTGCTGTGTAGGCGGCCCGGTGCGCCCCCAGATGGGCCAAGGTCACGCCCGATGACAGGATCGGATCCACGAACACGGCTGCGTCGCCGGCCGCCAGCCACCCCGGCCCCGAGGCGGCCTCGTTGAGGTAGGACCAATCGCTCTGGACGAAGAAATCCCTGCCCGCCCCGTCGAAATCCCTCTCGAGCTGGGCGTTCTTGAGGAGAGGCCATATCTCCCGGCACTTCTTGAGCTCCGAGAAATACAGCTCACGCAGGGATATCCCCCGGCGGCGCGGCGCGCCCGCGCCGGCCACCAGCCCCACCGACACGATGTCCGTCGAGATGGGGATGTACCAAAACCAGCCGGCCTCGGTCGCGCAAATGAATATCTTGGTCTTGTCCGGATGGCCGGTGAAGCGGTATTTCCAGTCGGCGCCCCGGAAATAGGCGTAGCCCGCCACATTCTTCAAGGCCGGGTTGTAGCTGCGGATTTTGCGGAAGCGCGACAAGAAGCCGCTTTGGCCGCTGCAATCGGCCAAGAGGCCTGCGTAAACCGGCTCGGGCAAGCCCGAGCCGGTGGAAATCGTCAGCCCTGTGATTCTCCCCTCGTTTTCTATAATTTTCAGCGCCGCCGCCCCCCGCCGGACCTCGACCCCGTTTTCCTCGGCGTGGCGCAGGAGGATATCGTCGTAGAGCGAGCGCCGCACCTGCCAGGCGTACTCGATTTTCTCGGGGAGGCTCCCGTGGCGCCTCAGCATCTCGCCGACATTGACGTCGTTGAAATCGTTCTCCCAGACCTCCCGACCCCGGCCCCAAAGGTAATTGGCTCCGATCTTGCGGGGAAATCCCGCCGCGTCCACCTTCTCGAACACCCCCATCTCCTTGAGCACCGGCACCAAACCGGGCAGGAGGGATTCTCCTATGTGGTGCCGGGGCCCGGGGCTCTTTTCCAACAGGAGGATACGCCTCTCGGGGGCGTATTTCTTGGCGAGGGTGGCCACGGTGCAGCCCGCGGGCCCGGCGCCCACCACGACCAGGTCCCAAGGTTTCACGCCGGGCACAAGGCCTCCGAGAGAGCCCGCCTAAAGGCCGCGTCCGCCCGGTGAAACCCCCTCACCGCGCAGTCGGGGTCGCGCCCAGAAGCCAATGCGTGGAAATAGGTTTCGCGCGGGCAATGGCCGCGGGGGCCTCCGAGGCGCTCGTGGATGAAGCGCCGGGCCCGCTCGTGGAAGGACTCGCGCAAGCCCCAGTCCACGCCGTTCTCGCAGTCTCCCGCGGTCCAGGCTCCGAGCTCCCCGTAGGGCCTGGCGAAAAGCCCATCGCAGGGGTAATACCGTCCGTCCGCCCCCAGGACCAGGTCTTCGTACGGGTGATCCGCGTTCCGGCAGTCCGGCGGGGCCGAGACAAGGGCAAGCAGACGGTCGAGCTTAAGTCCCGCGGGCTCCGCCTTGGCCAGGGTCCGGAGGTAGCGCGAGAGGCCCTCAAGACTTGCGCGCAAGGTCGCCAGCCCCGCCTCGCTCCACTCCTCGAGAACGTCTAAGTGGAAGCTCAGGCGCCGAAAGCCCTCGCGCCTTAAGAATTCGACGCCGTTCAAAAGCAGCCCTGCGGTGTCCTCGCGGAGCACCATGCTGACGTTCAAGCCCTGGCGATCCTCGGGCCCGATCCGACGCAAAACCTCCGAGAGGGCGCAGTCCCACGGGTCCTTGAGGATGCGGCGGTGCCGGCCATGCGCGGCCGCGGAGCCGTCCAAGCTCACCGAGATCTCGGCGCCGAGGGCCCGCAGGCGGGCGAGCTTTTCAGAGTCGAGCAAGGTCCCGTTGGTCACCACCCGGATTCCGGCAGGGCCCCGGCTCCTGATGAAGCCCGCCAACTCCAGGAGGGTCGGGTAATGGATGAGGGGTTCGCCTCCGAGAAAGGTAAATTGAGCCCCCGGCCGCCGCAAATGGTCGAGAATGGCGCGCCGCCCGGCCTTGGGGGAAAGGACCGCGGCCGGCCCTCGGTTCAAGTCCAGGAAGCAGTAGTCGCAGGACATATTGCAACGATTGGAGAGAAAAATCAGGAGATTCATAGAGCCATATCCCCCTCGCAGCGGACGGGAAGGAACTCCCTCTCCCCGTAACGAAGCCGGTACTCGCGCTCGACACCTCGGCAGCGCCCGGCCAAGGCGCAGTCGGCGCAGGCCGCGACCGGGCCGCGGGCGGCGTCCTTCATCAGCTCGAGATCCTGGGTGAAGCCCTCGGGATGGGTCATCGAGGACGTCCCGCTTTCCCTCTCCCAGTCGAGCAGGCGCTCGGCAAGATCCGGAAGGACGCAGGGCGGAAAATTAGCCAGATAAAGGGCCTCGCTCCTGCCGGCCCGGGCCAAGCGCTCCGCCCCGGCCATGACGGAAGGCAGCGCCTCCTCGTAGGTCAGACCGATAGCGTCCGCATTCAAGGCCATCATGCCCTTGAGATGCGGAAAATAGACGATCGCCTCAGGGACCGCCAGCCCGACGCAGAATCTTTCCAGAAAATCCGGCAAAGCCGCCGCGTTGCGGCGGCAGAGCACGAAATTAAGGCCCACCCCCGCCCCGAGCTCGCGCAGGACCGCCAGCGCCGACAGGGCCTTGTCGAAGGCGCCGGGGACTCCCATGATCTCGTCATGAACTCCGGCATCCGCGGAGTGGATGGAAAGGCGAAAATGGGTCGCGCCGGCGGCCACCAGCTCCCCCGCGTAGCTGCGGCGGCCGAGGCGGATGCCGTTGGTCACCACGGTCGCCTGCTCAAAGCCGAGCTTCCGGGCCAAGCGAAGGATCTTCGGAAGATCCTCTCTCAGGGTGACCTCGCCCCCATGGAGATTGAGCCGCCGCCGCCCTTGCCCGGCCGCGGCGTACAGGCTTTCTGCCGCCTGCTCGAAGGAGAGATCGCGCCTCAAGAGCTCCGGGGTGAGCGGGGGATTGTAGCAGAACGGGCATTTAGCCCCGCAGGCGTAGTTGAGGAAAAGCTCGTGGACCGCCTCCTCGGTCTTCATGCCTTGACGGCCTCCAAGGCGGATAATGGCCGGAACTCCCCCTCGCCGAAAAGCGAGACGTAGCCGCGCTCGACCCCTAGGCAGCGGGAGGCGTGCCTACACGAGGCGCAGGCCGCGACCGGCGCCTTGCCGCTATTGGTCACCTCGTGTATGAGCCCGCCCGAGCCGTCGGGCAAGGTCACGAGGTCCTCGGGGCGCTGACCCTGGCCGGACTCCCCCGGAACCCGCGTCCAATCCAGCATGAAGGGCTCTAGCTCCGGCGCGGCGCAGGGCGGGAAATGGATCAAGGCCGGTCGAGCCGCGACCCCATCAGCGGCCAGGAGGCGGAAGGCCTCGCGCACCCGCGGGACCGCTTCGCCAAAGCTGAGCTTCAGGGCCTCGCGGTTTGCCGGCAAGGCCGCGAAGCCCTGATAGCGCATGAAGTAGGCGATCACGTCGTCAAGCCCCCACTCCTCGAAGAAATGGCGGCAGGTTTCGGGAAAGTCAGCGATGTTGCGCTTATTGAGGACCGTATTGACTCCGAGCCGGACCCCCAGCCCTTTGAGGTTGGCCACCGCGCGCTCGACCTTGGCGAAGGCCCCGGGCACGCCCACCTGGGGGTCGTGGACCTCGGCCCGCGCGCCGTGCACCGAGAGACGGAAGCTGTCTGCGCCCAGCTCCACGAGCTTGCGGGCGTAGGCGGGATCGGCCAGGCGCAGGCCGTTGGTCGTGATCTGCACGGATTGGAACCCGATGCGCCGGGAGAGAGCCACGAGCCTGGGCAAATCCTCGCGCAAGGTGGCTTCGCCGCCGATGAATTTGAGGGCGCGATAGCCCCGGGCGTAGCCCAGGCAGAGGCGCGCGGCCAATTCCTGGAAGCCCAAGCCGCGCTCGAGCTCCGGGAGCGCATCGGGAGGGTTGAAGCAGAACGCGCACTTGGCGTTGCAGGAATAATTGAGGAAAAACTCCATGGACTTTCCGGGGCCGCCGGGAAGCAGCGAAAAGATCCGGACTCGCGCCCCGGACTCGACCCGAGCCAATAGCTGGCTGGCTTCTGCGAAGCTCGGGCAGAGGCGGAGGGCTTTCTCGATATCCTTCTTGGCCTGGCCCCGCCGGCCCATCTTGAGCCGAACCTTGGCGCGGGCCAGGCAAATGCGCGAGGAATAGGGATTGAGGCTCCCGGCGAGCCGAAGCGCGGCCAGAGCCCCGGAAAGTTCGCCTCGGCGCAGGCGGACCTCGGCCTCAAGCTCGTGGAGGCGGGCGTACTCGGGATCGAGGGCCAGGCCCCGCCGGATATCCTCCTCCACCATCGAGGAGAAGCCCTCGCTTAAAAGCCTCGCCTCCGCCCGCCAGGCCCGGGCCCAGGCCATGCCGGGGTTTTTCTCGAGCGCGTCGCTCAAGATGGGCAGGGCTTCGGCCGGCCGTCCAAGACGGATCAAGGCCTCTGCCTTCCAGGCCGCAAACCAAGCCTCTTCGGGATGCCGGGCCATGGCCAAGTCCAGCTCCGCCAGAGCCCCCTGGAGGGCTTCCGGCGTGGTCTTGTCCCAGGAAAGTTCGCTGTTCAAGCGCGCGGCCTCGTGAAGATCTGCCAAGGCGCCCGTAAAATCGCCCCGCCGGCGCCGCAGGCGCGAGCGATCGAGCCACGCCCGGGCCGTGGGCCGGCGCCGGACCGCGAGGTCCAAGTCCCGGGCCGCGTTTTCCCATTGCCCGAGCTGAAGATAGGCGGTGCCGCGCCAGGAGTAGGAATTCGCGTAGCCACAATCCAGCGCCACGGCGCGGCTCAAATCCCGCACCGCCTCCCGCGGAAGACCCGCGTGCCTCTGGCCCTCCCCGAGCCAAGCCCAAATCCAAGCAGCGCAATCGAGCCGCGCGGCATGGCGCAAATCGGCCAGGCCCGCGCCGACCTCTCCTTTGAGGAGACGCGCCTGCCCACGGTAGGCCAGGACCGGGCCGCAGTGAGGCCCCACGGGGCCCTCCATATCCTGGAAAAGGGACCCCTGCGGCTCCAAGGCCGCCGGAACCGGAGCCAGGCCGAAAATCCAGGCGCAGTCCGGGTCCAGGCGCATGGCTTGGTCCGCGTCGCGCAGGGCTCCCGGCAGAGAGGCTTCTCGTTTGGCGCGGTAGCGCAGGAGATAAAGCCAGGGGAAGCGCCGGCCGTGCCTTTTTACGATCGGAGCCAGCCGGCTCAGGGCCTCGGTGAAGAGCCCATCCCGCCTATCCTTTTCCGCCCTCCAGACCTCGAGCCATGGGAAGGTCTGCATTGCGGAGCAAGAGAGGAACAGCTCTTCCCGGCTTTCCTCGACAAGGCCTTCGGCCAAAAGAGCCTTGGCCCGCCAATAATGAAAAACCGCCGGCCGGGAATCGAGGGCCAGGGCCGCGTCGCAGTCCTTGAGGGCCTGCCCGGACAGCCCCAGCTCCAGCTCGGCCTCGGCCTTCCAGGCGTAAATCCAGGAATATTCGACGCGCCGCGCGGCGAGGGTCTTGCGGTAATCCGCGAGGGCCCCGCGCCATGACCCCTCCAAGGCCTTGGCCCTGCCGCGCCAGGCCCAAGCCCGCGCGTAGCCGGGGTCCAGCCTCAAGGCCCGATTGAAACAAGGGATGGACTCGCGTGCCCGCCCCGATCTCAACAGGCATTCCCCCTTCCAGCAGAAAGCCCAGGCCCGGCCCGAGGGCGGGAGAGGCAGAGACAGGGCCTTGTCCAAGGACGAAAGGGCTTGATCGAATTTCCCAAGCTGGACCAAGGTTTCCCCGAGCCAGGCCAGAGTCCAGGCATGGCCGGAATTCTCGGCGCCGAAGGCCTCGAGTTCCTCCAGGGCGGCCAAGGCCTCTGGACTGGACTCCTGGCCCTCGGCCGTCCAGGCCCCGAGCCAATTATTCCTGTGGTTGAGGCTCGCGGCGCGGTTCAAGGCCCGCAAGGCCCGCGGCACCTCCCCCAGCTTTCTCAACACCCGGACCTTTTGGCGGTGGGCCTTCTCGAAGTCGGGGCAAATCGCGATTCCTCGGTCCAAGGATTCCAGCGCTTGGCGAATTTCGCCCCGGGCCTCCAGGAGCTTAGCGTTCCAGCAATAAGCCTGGTCATAGAGGGGATCGCGCCTCAAAGCCTTCTTGAAATCCACGGCGGCCTCCCTCAGGCGCCCCAAACGGCGGAGGGCCTCGCCCCGCCAAGCCAGCATCCAGCCGCAGGCGGGTTCTAGTTTCAATGCCTGGTCCAAGCAGGAGAGGTCCTCCTCCCGGGTCCCGGCCTGAAAAAGAACGCGGGCCTTGAAGGCGTGGGCCCAAGACCACGAGGGGTCCAGCGATAAGGCCCGCTCATAATCCGCCAGGGCCCCCCGATAATCCAACAACGACCTCTTGGCCTCCCCGCGCAGAAGATGCCCCCAGGCCCAGTCCGGATGAAGGTGAAGGCCTCGCTCGAAGCAGTCCAAGGCTCGCGCGAAATAGCGGTCGCCATCCCATAGTCTCAGGTAGTTGAGGCCGAGGCCGACGCGGGCCCAGAGGGCTTCCCCGGGGCGCTTGGCGCGGAACTCAAGCTCCGCGAAGTCCCGGGAGCTTGCCTTGAGTTCGGGCGTGGGGGTCAGGCACAAGCGCAAAAGCGCGCGGCGCAGCGCAGGGGACCCGGCGCCATCCCCAACCGGCGCCAAGTCGCGGGAGATCCGGCAGGAGCGGCCGATCTCGATGAGGGTCCGGCGGCCTCCGGTGTGGGCCAGGTGATGGATGAGGTTGGCCTTAATAAGGCCCCGCAAGGCCGTGGGCAGAAGACCCGGCCCGCTCAGCCTCAACTGATCCGGCATCGCACCAAGGCCTCACGCAAGTACTCTCTCATCATGGGATCGCTCTTGGCGGCCAGGGCCACGCGGTCCATGAAGGCGCGAGCCATCTCCGTGCGCCAGCGGTAGGGATCGTTTCCCTGGTTGATGCCGGGGCTGCTGTAGTAGTCCGCGGTGCAATTGCGGCAGGCCTGGCTTTCGGCGGAAAATGCGCAGGCCCGGTAGCGCTCGCTCACCCCCCCCTTGGCACTTCCCACCGCCGAGCGGCGCCGGCCCTCCCAGTCCACGAAAGCGAAGGGGTAGAAGGAATAGCTCCCATCCGGGTAGCATTCCATGGAGGAATGGAAGGGGCAGTGGTCCTCGAGGATCACCCCCTCCTTGAGCATCAAGGGCGCCAAGGAACAGACCAGGAAGCGCCTCCGGCCCTCCCGGGCCTCGGACCATACCCACTCCAGGACCTTACCGAGCATGGGCCTGAAAAGCGTCCGGGCCTTCTCCCAGCCGAAGCCATGGATCACCTCTATCTCCACGTTCTCGAAGCCCATGCCCACCAAGGCCTGGAAATTCTCCAGCATGCGCTCGACGTTGTCCGGGTGCACGCATTGAATGGCCATGGTGCGGCGCCGCCCCATCACATCGAAGATGCGGTCGAGGTTGGGCCGGATGCGGGCCCAGCTTCCAGCTCCGTTTTTGAGCCTCCGCCGCCGGTCATGGGTCTCGGCGCCGCCATCGAGGCTGACCGACAGGAAGAAGCTCTGGTCACGCAGGAACTCCAGCTGTCCGCGCGAAACCGACACCCCGCTCGTGCATATGGATAGGTCGAGGTCCTTCTTCGCCTCGGCGGCCCGGGCCCTGGCGTAGAGGGCAATCTCCCGGGCCAGGTCGAATTTAAGGAATGGCTCGCCGCCGTAAATCAGGAGCTTTTTTACTTGGCCCGGGGAGGAGAGCATGAAGCCGATGAGGGCTTGAACCACCGGCCAGGACACGACCTCGCCAGACTCCTTGTCTATGAAGCAGTACTCGCAGCGCAGGGGACACGCCGTGTTGATTGCCACCTTGAAGCGGCGGATCTCCTTGTTGGTGGCAAGCCCCCCCGCAAGGCTCGGGGCATCAGACGAGGCGAGGCCGGACATAAAGCTCCTCAAAAACCGGATGGCCCTCGAGCGCGCGCGCCAGTCCCACCAGGCTCTCGGCGAAGAGCTCGCCTACCCTGTGGAAATTCTCAAGCGCCGGCTGGGGATCCGCCCCCGCCTGGCGGCTGTGGAAATACACGCCCATGGGGCAGAAGGACTCGTCCTTGCCCCAGCCGCGGGATTCGATGTACTGCGCCGCCTCGCGAAAATGCTCCTGCCTTTTGTCCCAATCCATTCCCGCGGCGGCGTTTCCCACTTTCTGGCCCTCGGCCTCCCCGATCGGGAAGCTCAAGGCCTTGTCGCAGGCGTAGAATTGCTTGTCCGGGCCGAGGACCACGTTGTGGCAGTCGTGCCACCAACGCTCACCCGCGGCATTTTTAGGAGCATTCTCCAAAACCGAGAACAGGATGGGAATCACGAAGGGTCGCATGTTCTTCTCCAAAATTAAGCGGTAATAGCGAGCAAAGCCCTGCATCACGCCCCTAAGAACCTCCAAGCTTTCCAGGGACCACGCCTCGTAGAGCTCGGGATTGAAGGTGATGCGGCCAAAGCCCATGCGGTAGAAAAAATCGATGTTGGGCAGGAGTTCTCCCACGCTCCCGGAGTTAAACACCAGACTCACGCCCAAATTGTCCTTGGGGATGTCCTTGAGCCGGGCCATCACCTCGGCGAAAACAGAGCGGTCCTTGTCGCCGTGGAAGAACCTCTTGGCGTCGTTGGTGCGCTGGGTTCCGTCCAGGCTGATCGTGGCGTAGACCTCGTAGTCGTTGAGGAACTCCAGCCTCTCCGGAGTCAGGAGCGTCCCGTTGGTGAAGGTCTGCAGGACCAGGCTCTCCCCGCCCCTCCAGCGCGCGTGCCGGACCATGCGCTCCAAGAGCGGGAAATTGAGGAAGGGCTCTCCTCCCAAGAAGGTGATCTTCTTATCCGCGCCAGGCACCTCGTCCAGGAAATAATCCACCGATTCCTTGACGTCTTCGAAGCTTAGATGAGCCGGCGCCCCCTGGTTGACCGAGACATAGCAGTAGCTGCAGGCCAAATTGCAGCGGTTGGAAAGATAAACCGCCAAATGATTCGGCGCCGCAGCCATTCGTTAAAAGCAGCGTGGGCAGCACCAGCCGCCGCGGCAATGACTGCCGTGGGAGCCATGTGAACCGTGGGAACCGTGGGAGCCATGTGAACCGTGGGAGCCGTGGGAGCCATGCGAACCATGGGAGCCATGCGAACCGTGCGAGCCGTGGGAGCCGTGGGAGCCATGCGAACCGTGCGAGCCGTGAGAGCCATGGGAGCCGTGGCTCACATGCGAGCCGGTGCCGCCGGAGTTGTGGAGGTAGTTGGAGTGCTGGGCGGGGGCCGGAGCGGCCTTCAAGAGGGCGGCGCCGATGATGCCAAGCGCCGTCGCGGTCTTGACCACGTTCTCCTTGGTGATTTTCCCCTCCTCGCTGCTTAGGAACACCGAGGCGTCCTTCTTGAGCTGGGGCAAGAGCTCCGGCTTTTTCTTCTTCTTTCCCTTGCTCTTGTCCTTCGGTTTTTTCTCAGCCATGGCGTCCTCCTCGATTAGCGGTCCTTGTACTCGAGCCACGACTCGAGGACCTTCCTGGCCTCCGGATCCTCGAGCCTTTCAAATAGAACGTCGAAAATTCCCATCATCTTCCCGCACCAGGCGTTGGACGTAAATTGCCCCCAGAGGCTGGCCTGGGTCCGGTGGTTGAAAACGGGAGAAACCGTGCAGTACGGGTTGTAGGCGCATTGGAAGCACAGAGGCTGGCAATTTGGGCTGGCTGCCATGAGCGAGGCCCTTACCGTCGGATGGTCCAAAAGCTCCGCGTAGCTCGACTCTCCCGCTCGGCCGATCTTGAAGAATTCGTCCCCCTCGTTGGCCAAGAGCCGTCCCTCCTCGCAAGTGTAAACGTCGCCATCGTGGTTGTAGGCCAGGCGGCAAAGCGCGTCGGCGTTCGGGAAGCGCCAATGGCCCTTCTCCAATATCCGAATGAGGAAAATGAGGGCCATTTTCTCGTAGGCCTTCACCCCTTTGCGGTTGAGCTCGATCAGGGAGTCCAGGACCTCGGCGTAAAAAGCCGCGAACTCCTCCGCGCCGTATCCGATCTTGTCCCAAGCCCGCGCCGCAAACCCAATGGGGTCGAGCGGCCCGACCTGGATGCGCTCAAGGCCCAGCCCCGACAGCTCCTCCACGATTTCCCTGGCCCGGGGCAAAGACTGGCGGGTCACGGTGCAGATGGCGTTGGGGGCGTCGAGCTTGGCCCCTTGTCGCCTGCGCTCTTGGATTTTTCTCAGGCCGGCCGTCACCTCTTGGTACGTATTGCCGCCCAAATGGATGCGGTTGCGGTTGTGCAGATCCTCGGGCCCGTCCAGGGATGTGCAGAAGGAGACTCCGTTTTCCTCGGCCCACGCGACCACCTCGTCGGTCAGCAGGCTGAAATTGGAGATAAGGCCGAAATGAAGGGAGCGCTTGGCCGCCTCGTTCTTCTTCCTGGCATAGGCAACGATGAACTTCACGACGGGCCAGTTGAGCAGCGGCTCTCCTCCCTGGAACTCGATCATGAGCGACGGGCTTGGGCTCTGGAAAATGAGCTCCACCACTTGGCGGGCCGTCTCCACGCTCATGTCCTTGTCGGTTCTGGAAAGGTCCACGACGCTCGCATGGCAGTACGCGCATTTGAAATTGCAGCGCAAAGTCACCACGACCGTATGGACGTTGGGGCCTTTCCAATCGAGCAGGTTCTTGTCTACGCTCGCCCCGGCCAGGACCCGGAAATCCAGCTGGTCCCTCAGGAACTCCTTTTGTATGAGGCCGCCCGGCCCCTTGGCCAGGGTGTCGTCCGGCCCGATCTCTCCGGTCAAGTAGCGGCGGTAGTCCTCGGCAGAGAGTGCTGCGAACTCCCCGGCCTCGTTGGTGACGAGGACTTTCGAGCCTCGAACCCGGAAATTGTGCTGAGCGACCCGCTCGGCCTTGGGGACGGACGGGGTCTCGAGCTCGGTCAGCCTAGACACTCGCATCCTCCGCCGGGGGCGGAATTGGGGCTCCCTGGGGCGCGATTTTCCTCGGCATGGTCCTGGCGATCTCCTCCTGAGCCTCCCGCATGAGCCGGGCCGCGAAGACCTTGAACTCATCCGTTTCTTCTCCCGAGGCGGGCGCCGCCTCCCCACCACGGGCCGCCAGAAGCGCCTGGGTGACGATGAGGTTGGAGATCTTCCGGTTGAAGGCCCCGACCACGAAGCGGTACTCCTGGTTGAGCATCTCGTTCAAGAACTCCCTGGCCAGGACCTCCAACTCCGCGGCGGCGCTCTTTTTCTTGGACTGCAAGGCGAGCTCGAAGGCATCCTCCGAGCGGTCCAGGAACACGTTCGCGCGCCCCGAGAAGATGTGGGCCGAGATCTGCACGGCATCCAAAGAATACGCCTTGGCGCAGGCCTCGAAGCTCACGGTCCGCTCTTCTTCGTCTATTTCAAATTCCATTAAAGCAGCTCTCCCTGCCCAACGCCCGCGGGCGCCGGGCCACTTTCTTGCCAGCGGCATTGGTCGCGTTCGAGCCATCCATCGAGCACCTTCCGGGCCTCCGGGTCCCGCAGCTTCTTGAACAAAACGTCGAAAGTCCCCATGTGCGAAACGCACCAGGGGCTCGAGGGAATCTGCCCGAAGACGCTTTTCTGCGTCTCGTAATGAAATACCGGCTCGACGCCGCAATAGGGCTTGTAGGCGCACTGGAAGCACATGGGCTGATTATCCAAGGTCGAGGAGGCGGCGCAGGCCCTGGTCGTGGGATGGTCTATGACGTCCGCCCAGGAGTCCTTGATTGCGTCCCCCACCCGAAAGAGCGGGTCGCCCTGATGGTCCACCATCCGCCCCTCGTCGCTCACGAAAATCTCGCCGTTGTAATTGTAGGCCAGGCACCCCAGCACCGCGCCCGCCGGGGAGCGCAGGTCCATGAAGCCCGGGTCCTCGCCCTTGAGAATCTTCGTGAGCAGGATCAAGGCCGTGCGCTCCATGATCTGGGATTTCCCCGAGCGGTTGAGCTCTAGGATGTAATCGAGGGACTTCTCGTAGAAAGCCGCGAATTCCTCGGCGGAATAGCCGATCTCGTGCCAAACCCTCTTGGCGTAGCCAATCGGAGACAGGGGACGCAGGAATATTTGCTCCAAGCCCAGGCCCGCGTACAAATCCACTATCTCCCGGTAGTATGGGAAAGAGAACCTCGTCGTGGTCATCAAGGCTCCCGGCAGATAATGCTTCTTGTCGGCATCCTCGCGGCAGCGCTTTTGAATCTCCGAAATCCAGCGCACCACCTTGGGCTGGGCCTCGCCCCCGCCCAAAAAGGGGCGGTTGCGGTTGTGCAGCTCGGCGGGGCCATCGAGAGATGTGCAGATGGAAACATGCCGGTCCATGAGGAAGTCGAGCTTGTCTTCGGTCATCAAGGTGAAATTGCAGACCAAGGCCATGATGAGCTTGCGCTTGCCGGCCTTGGCCTTGGCTTGGGCGTAGTCAATGATGAATTTCACCACCGGCCAATTGAGCAATGGTTCCCCGCCTTGGAATTCGACGCAGAGCGTGGGGTTGGGGGTCCGGAATATGAAATCCACGGTTTTCCTCGCCGTCTCCAAATCCATGTCCGTGTCGGTGCGCGACGGATCGACCACGCTCGAATGACAGTATTGGCACTTCTGGTTGCAGCGCAAGGTGACCACTATCATGTGCAGGCTCGGGCCCGGAGTCCACTGGAAGGAGTTCTTCCTGACGTAGGAGGCGGCCAAGGCCCTGAAGTCCAGGAAATCCCGCAAAAATCCCTTGTCCTTCAAGGATTGCCAAAGCGGTTCGTTTTGGGCAAGCTCGCCGGCCATGAAGCGCTTGAAATCGCAGTCCTCCATCATGAAGTGGTGGCCCCAGTCGTTGGTAAGAAGATGCCAGCCTCCCATGTCGCGGAAATTAAATGGGCCCAGAGACTGGGTCTCGATGGAGGTCCCGGCGGGAAGGGAGGTCAGCCGGCTCATGAGAGGCTTCTTTTTTCTTCCCAGGAAGCCTTGATGTTCTTCGGGTCGGGCACCGCCTTCTTCTGGTTGAGGGTCTTGATCTCCTCCTCCACCTCGGCGATAAGCTTCTCGATCTCCCGGCGCTGCTCATCCGAGAGCTGGTCCGGGGGCGGCTCTGCGGGCTGCGGCTCGGGCGGAAGCTGGCCGTTGGCAAGCATCACCGCCTGCTCGGCCACGAATTCCCTCACCGGCAGATTGTTCTTGGCGACGGCCCAGCGCACCTTCTGTGTCGCGAGCTCGCGCTTGAAGGCCTCGGCCAGGGCCTCCGGGAACAGAAACTCCGGCCGCTTGGCGGCCAGGCAAACCTCCAAGGTCTTCTCCCGGTCCCCAGAAACGCGGACGTAGGCCCGGTCGGTCATGAGATAGGCGGCGGCGAGGATCGGCTCCATGCCCTCTGCCTTCACGTCTAGGCGCAGGCTCAGCTCGGAGGCGTCCTTGGGGTTCGTAGAGGTCATAAATTCATGCCGGAACAGCCAACAATCGTATCAGGTTTGTCGCCGGTAGTCAAACTCGGTCGCGTGGGGAAATCAAGTCGAGAAGCGCCATGTTCAAGGCGCAAAGGGGGCTTGACGGAGTCTGGCCCCAAATCGCGGACTGCAGAGCCCAATGACGGGAAGGAGAAACGGCGCAGTAGGCCTTGTAGCGGCACTGGAAACAGCGCGGCTGATTCTCCGCGTGAGAAGCCGCAAGGCACGCCCGCACCGTCTCGTTGTGGGACAGATCGGGATATTTGAGCTCATCGGCCCGCCCCAGCTTGAACGGAGAATCCCCCAATCCCAAAGCGAACTCGCTAGTGTAGACATCCCCCTCCGGCCCGTAGGCCAGCTCCCCCAGCACGTCCAGGCCGGGAAGGTGCCAAGGCTGGCGCTTTAGGAACGCTTCTTGTCCCTCCTCCACCAGTTTGTCTCGGCCGATCAGCTCAAGCTGGTCGAGAGCCCGGGAATAGAAGTCAAGGAAGAGCTTGCGGCCCTTGACGGCCTCCAGAAGCCCCGCTTCCGGCGCCAGGAGCACGGCGGAAAATCCCATGGCCAAGAGCCAATCCATCCAAGCCGCCGGGGCCGCGGAGTCCCGCCTCACCTCCGCCAGGGCTCGAGCTGCCGGAAATGGCGGCCGGACTCCCGGCTCCGGAGCGCCGCGCAAGGCCAGATCTGCGCGCAGGATAACCTTGCGGGCGCCCAAGAACTCGAGGCGCGCGGGTTCTATAGGCTCCGCCGCGCGCAGGAACATGCGAACTTCCCTTTTGGACCACTCGGCCCTGAGCTGAATGTATTGAACCAGGAACCAGGCCGCGGGCCAGGCCGCCTCGAGGCTGCGCGCACAGAGCTCGATGCTGAGAGCCGGGCTCGGGGTGGCGAAGATGAAGTCCGCCGCGCGCCGCGCGGCATCGAGGCTCATCGCTCTCCCGTGGCGCTCCAGCGCCATGACATGGCGCGGCGGCCCCTGCCAGGACTCGATGCCTGCGGTCATAATTTATGCGCCTCTTCCATGAGAGATCCCACCTCCGCCTCGCGGTCCAGGCGCACCTGGGGCTCTAGCTCCTCGAGGGGATCGGCGGCAACGGCGACGAATCCTCGCGCCAAGAGGCGCGAGAAGACCTCTTGGGTTTGTTTGAAGTTGAAGGCCACGACTTTCTGCCGGTAAGCATGGCTCAAGGCCTCGTTGAGAAATTCGCCGACGGCCTGCACCCGCCGTCGTTGGGAGAGCCCGCCTATCCCCGCGCGGCCTTTCGTCCATTTGAACTCGATTTTATAAGCCTTGCTTCCCTCTTCCAGATAAACCAGCGCCCGGTCTCCGGCCGCCAAGGCCCCGGCCGCCAGGCTTTCCCGCGAGTAGAATGACTTGGGAAGGAGAAGGGTGGCGCCGCCGCGCTTGAATGAAATCATTTCCGCCCTAAGGGCTCGCAATGAAATAATATGACCAACTGGCAGGCCCAGATTCGAGTTGATTTCGAGGCGCGAGGAGGGAGCAATGCCGCAGCGCATTGTGACCGACGAGCAACGAAGAAATCGGCCGAAGATGGGCCTGCCCGGAGGGCCGGGGCAATTTTGGGCTGCGACTTCGTCTCTCGTCACTCACATACCGTTGCGGGTATGCTCGCTCCTCGATCCTCGTCTCGCCCCAAAATTGCCCCGGCCAGTTGGTCATATTATTTCATTGCGAGCCCTAAGGCCCTGGCCTCGTCCCATGGGGTTCTAATCCCCAAGGGGTCCGCCATTTGGAGCTCCTCGGCCAGCAGCCTGGAGATTTCCCTGCGCTGCGCCGCGTCAGCGGCGTGGTGTTCAAGGCCATCAGGAGTTGCGTTGGGCTTTATGCGCTGCGCCGCATCAGCAGCGCGGAGCTTAAATCTCTCTCTGCGATTTCTCCGCGCCAAAGTCCATCCCCGGAGCTGTTCCTGGTAGGCGGTCGAGAAGGCTTCGGCCAAGCCGGCCAGCTTCTTTCCGGGCTTGGGCCAAAGCGTCGCCCTTGGGGTTGCACCCTTGAGCTCGAGGCCGACATAGGCCCTCTCGGTCATGAGATAACAGGCTCCGAGCCAGGCCTTGGAGTCGGCCCCAAGCCGGAAGACCCGGAGCCGGCCCATCCGCGGCTCGGCCTTAAAGCGGAAGGCTTTTTTCTTCAAGGGACTCGATGGGGTGATAAGGATTTTGGCTCAGAACCACGGGCCTGGCCTTCAAGATCGGGGCGATGTCCGGGGCTCCGGCGTGCTTGACGTAGGAACGGTGCACTCCCACGCACTGCGGCCGGTACAGACATTGGGAGCGGCAGCCCTCCAGATAGGAGACCTTAAAATCGGCCAAGGTATTCCAAACCATGGGCCAGAGCCGGGTGGGCACGGTGCAGAGGGAGAAATGGTAGAGTCTGGCGTCCTTGAACCTCAGAAGTTTCTCGTAATTGCGGTCCACGGCACCCGCTGCCTCGGACATGGGAATCTTGAGCGCCTCGCGGTACTTCTCGGCAAAGCCCTCGATCTCCTCGTAGAGAAGTGTCAGACGATCTACCCAGGGAAACTCGGCCAAGAGGAAATCAAGGAGCCCGTCCAAATAGCGGCATTGGATGCGGGTGAGGATCACCCGGATCTCGACGAGTTGGCCGGGCTTGCGGTGGCGCTCGAGATGCCAAAGGCCGCGCGTGGTCTGTCGGAAGCTGAGCGGCGTTCGGGAAATGCTCTCGTGGGTTTTAGAATCGTAGCCGAACATGGGAATGGCGGCCTCGAAGGCAGTCCCCGCTATCCCGCAGGTCCGGCGCGCGAAATCCTCATAGGCAAACATACGGCCGTTGCTCAAAAGCCGGATGAGGTTCTGCGGGAACTCGCTGCGGATGAGCGCCAGTATTTTAAGGAAATCCGGATGGATGGTGGGCTCCCCGCCGGTGAGGTTGAAGTAGTCCCGGACCTCGTCGAATTTGACGAAGGTGCGCAGGCCCCGCTTGTAGTCCTCGAGCTTCTTCTTGATCTCCTCGAAGGAGTATTTGTCGGTGGTGTGGCGGAAGCCCTCCACAGGGTTGGAGCAGAAGACACAGCCTATGTTGCACTGAGGCCAGATGGGGAAATCGGGCATGTCACCCGCCTCCCCGCGGGAGGCGGGTCGCCGTGAGGGGCGTTGGCTGTTCTACTGGCTTTAACTCCTCATCCCCGTAGTGCCGCAGGTATTCTTTCCACAGCCCTTCGCAGCGTTCGTAAAGCGCGCAGCCTTCGCAGCGCTCGGTCTTGGCCCGGGCCGCGAGCTTGCGCGATCCCCCCACGTCCTCGTTCTTGAAGTCCGGCGCCCAATGCCGGGTGTGGAAAAGCTCGACCTCCCTGAGCTCGCTCACTTGATCGAGGTACTCCGCGAAATGGCAGAGAGGGACGTAGCGCACGCACCAGTCCCTGGTGCCCCAACGCCGGCCGATGTCCAGCGTCTCACGCAAGTAAGGCGCGGCTTCGGCGATGCGTGGAACCAGGCCTTTGAAATTGGTGTAGGCGCCGCCGTAGGTGGGATCCACGAAAATGAACTCGGCGTGGTGGATGTCGAGCTCGATGAAGAGCCGGCCGATGTCGGGCATGCGCTCCATGTTTTGCCTAACCACCGTGCAGTTGGCGAAGATCCGCTCAAATCCCAGGGCGCGGACGTTCTCTATCCCCTTCAAGAGCTCCTCGAAAGCCCCCGGGGCGAAGGTGAGCTCGTCGTGGAGCCGCGCGTCGTGGCCGTGGATGGAGAAGATGAGGTCGGTCACCCCGGCCTCGACGGTTTGGCGCGCGAATTCGGGGTAGGAGAGCATGCGGCCGTTGGTCACCACCACGACGTCCTTAAAGCCCAGCTTCTTTGCCGTGCGCACCAAGGGCAGGAAGTCCCCCCTGATCGTGGTCTCCCCCCCGATGAGCTCCAGGTACTCGACCCCCTTGGCCCGGGCCTGGGCCATCTCGGAGACGATTTGCTGGGTGGACTTATCCGGAAGATCCCTCTTGTTGAGGTCTATGCAGAAATGGCAATGGCTGTTGCAGGAAAAACCGGTGAAAAGGACCAGCTTCTCGATCTTCCCGGGCTCCTTCATTCAGGCTTCAGACTCCAAAAATACTTGCCCCGCCTGAACTCCCGATGGACCAGGCCCATGCGGATCAAGGTTTCGGCGGCGTTTATCACCGCGTTCTCATCCTTGCAGTCCTTGCAGAGCGGGATGCCCTCCGCGACCCCAAGAAACTCCTTGGTCGCGACGGGGCTTTTCACCTTCAGGACCTCGAGAACGCATTTTTCGTTGTCGGTAAGCACGCTGCGTCCCTCGTGACGGGGCCTTTGGCTCTGGGCATCGTAGCGCTGGGGGACCTCCGAAAGCGGCGCGATCTCCCCAATCCCGAAGAAGCGGGCGTAGGATTTGTCAAAACCAATGCAGCGGTCGTTGTAGACGCAGCGCCCGCAGGCCTCGGTTTTGACGGTGTGGAACTGGGCCGTCATGTCGAGGTCCCGCTTTTCCCCCTTGGGGCTCACCACCATGGTGTTGAAGGCCGACCATCCCAGCATCTGCTGCTCGTAGCCCGGAAGAACGCACGGCGTGAAATGGAGAAGGAGCGGTGGTTTCGGAAAGTTGATCCTTGTAAAGACCTCGTATGCCCGGCGGATGTGCGGAGCCATGTCCGTCAGCCTGGCTCCCATGAGGGGAACATGACTCGTCATGTTCCCCTCATACAAGGGTGCTATGATGACGAAATTGGAAAGTTCGAGCTTGATCAGGAACAGCTCGTAGAACTCGACGAGATGCCTGTAATTCCACTCGTTCAAAACGATGTTGACTCCGATGCCGACATTGAGCTTCTTTAAGTTCTCGATGGCGCGCAGGCATTTGTCGAAGGCCCCGGGAACCTCCACGAGTTTGTCGTGGAGCCCTGCCTCATGGCCGTGGATGGAAAACTTGACGAAGGTGAGCCCCGCATCGGTCAAGGCCTTGACGTAGTCGTAGTCCGCGATGCGCACGCCGTTGGTCTGAATGCGGATGTAGGTGTAGCCGATCTTGCGGGCCAAGGCGATGAGATTGGGCAGATCGCGCCGGATGGTGGGCTCGCCCCCGGTGAATCCCAGCCTGCGGTAGCCGTTCTTGTAGGCAAGATAAAGGTGCTCCACCGCCTTTTCGAAAGGAAGCTCGTTGGGCGCCTTGCGCCAGTCGAAATCCTGCGAGCAGAAAAGGCATTTGGCGTTGCAGGCGTAATTGAGAAGAATATCGAAACACTTGGGCTCGTCGAAGGCGTCCCGGTCGGCCGAGGCCTCCACGCCGGGAAGCTCCGCCTCAATGCTCATAGAGCGCGCGCAGGTACGACCCCACGGCCTCCAGGAAGAAATCCACCTCCTCGGCGGTGTTGTAGGCGAAGAAGGAGACCCGCAAAGTGGCGGGGAGCGCAAGCCTCTGGTGCAGAAGATGCGCGCAGTGCTCCCCGGCCCGGATGGCGATGAAGCGCTCTCCCAACTCGTGGTTGAGAAAGAGATTGAAGTCCGCGACCGAGAAGCCCTCCTGGACGGGATGGAAGGAAACGAGCGCCCCCTTGGCCAAGTCCTCCTCCCGCCCCAGGACCCGGAGTTCGGGAAACCGGGCCAGCCCCCGCGCCAGGCGCCGCACCAAAGCGGAGACGTGAGCGCGGAGTTCCTCCTCGGGAATCCGGCGCAGAAAATCCACGGCCTCCTTCATGCCGAGGATGGCCGCAAAGTCAGGCACCCCCGCCTCAAAGCGCGCGGGGGCGTCCAGGTATTCCACGAGAGGAGAGGCACCCCTCTCCCAAACGACGGACTTCACGGTCCCCCCGCCGACTTTGGCGGGTTTAAGCCTGTTGAGCAAATTCTCCTTGCCGTACAAGACCCCGGCCCCAAAGGGGCCTCCGATCTTGTGCGCCGAGAAGGCGATGAAGTCCGCGTTGACCTCCTGGACCTTCTCGCGATGGGTGGCCACGTATTGAGCCTCGTCGCTGAAGATAAGCGCGCCGCGCCTGTGGGCAAGGTGGCTCGCCTGAGCCAGTGGCTGAATCCCCCCGTAAACGTTCGAGGCCCGAGTCATGCACACCAATGCGGTTTTCTCAGAAATCAGGCCCTCGAGAGCATCCAAATCCACGCGACCATCACGGCTCGGACAGAAGCGCAGCGAAACCTCCCCTCTCAGGCAAGCCTCGTGAAACGGAAGGAAAATCGCGTTGTGCTCGAGGTCCGTCAGAACGACCTCGCGGCGCTCCCCATCGAAGGGGAATGCGCGGGCAAGAAGATTGGCCGCCTCCGTCGTGCCTGAGGTGAAGACGATCTCGTTGGGAGATTCCGCCGAGATGAAGTCGGCCGCGGTCCGCCGGGCCTCCTCGAGCCAGTCCTGAACCTGCTGGGAGGCCAGATGGGTCGAGCGCTTTCCGCCGCAGCCGCCCCAATGGAGGTAGAAATCGCCCAGCCTCTCGGCCACGGCACGGGGCTTCAAGGCCGTGCAGGCGCTGTCAAGATAGACGAGCTTCCGGCCTTGCACTCTCTGTTCCAAGGCCGGAAACTCGTCTCGGATGTTTATCAGATCCAATTCCTTCGCCTCAGCGGTGGTCATAGAGCGCCGTATATCTCGATGTAGTCGCGCCGGGGCCCCGGACAAACGTCCTTCATGGCGCAAGGCTTGCAGTCGGCCACCTGCTGCTTCTCCGACAAATGGACTCCCGAGGTGAAGTCTCGCATCTTGCGGTAGTCGGCGTGGTGCTCCCGATGATCCATGACAAAGCAAACCGGGATGTGATCCACGTCGAAGTCCAGCCCAAGCTCCGAGCAGCGCCCCATGGCCGCGTTGAGATAGGGGGCGGCGTCCCGGAAGCGCGGCATCACCGCCTTCTCGCCCCTGGCCCGCCCCATGCCCTTGCAGTAGCTGAACTGGATCCAAGAGAACCCGGGGAGCTCGCGCGCGGCGAAGCGCACGAAGTCCTCGCAGTGCCGGTAGTTGGCCTCGTGCACGATGTAGTTGAGCCTCACCGAGGCTCCGAGCTCCAAAAGACGGCGCACCCCGGCGACCCTCCATTCGAAAGCCCCGGAGGTCTCGGTCACCGCGAGGTCGAGCTCCGGGGTGTGCGCGGAGAAATTGATGTTGAAGAAATCCACCAGACCCACGAGCATCTTGAGGCGCTTGGGGTTATAGCGGGTCACCATCACCCCGTTAGTCTGGAACTCTATGATCTTATTTTTTTGGCGGCAACGGAGGAGGATTTTCAGGAGTTCGGCCGGATCCTTGACCATGGGGTCGCCGCCCGATATTTGGACGTGTCCGGTCTTGTCGCGGTCTATTTGGTCCAGGAGCGAGGCCAGCTCAAAATCCCCGCTGCGCCCATCGGCCGAGCAAAAAACGCACTTGATGTTGCAGACCCCGTTGATGGGCAGGTGCAAAGCCATTCGGGGAAAGTATACCGCAATTTAGTGACAGTTACTTAATTGCGAATTCTCCGGAGAATTAAGTAACTGTCACTAAATTATCACGGGCAGGCTCCGCCGCACGGGCAGCAAAGCATGCTTCCTTCCTGGCCTCCGCCTCCGCCGGTGGTCGCGATGTTTCCAGTCACCATGTACTCGGCCCAGACGCCGGCGATCAAGGTGGCGTAATTATTGGCGCCGCAGTTGGTGGTGCCTGTCGTAAATCCCGTGATGGTGCAGCCGGTTTGCGTGGCCCGAAGCCCTGAGGTCTGCAAAGGAAGATTAGAGGCAGAGGCGGTGGGAGCTCCCCCAATTCCAACATAACCGCTCCCGTCCATGACAAGCCTAGGGGTGTTCGAGGCTCCGGTGGCGAGGATAAGGCGGCCCGCAGGAGAGCGCATCACTATATCGTTGACCGTGCTTCCGGTGGCCCAGGCCCCCGCCGCCGTCACCCCGGCCACCGTGCCGAGCTCGGTGTTGGAGCTGTTGATGATCTTGATCGCGGGAGAAGCCGATCCTCGCACCGCCAAGCCCAGCATGCTCCCGCCCGCGTCCAAGGTGGTTTTCGCGGTAAAACCTCCGCTTGAATGCAGGCTCGTTGTGCCGATGCCGAGGTTTCCGCCGTCCCTGGAAAGATAGGTATTGTTGGTCGCGATGAGCTGGGTGTATATTCCCGAGGGCGCGGGATAATACGTGGTCAAGGTCACCGATTCCGTGGCAAGCTCGGGCGCGAAGACCGATAGAAGCAGGCCGGCCAAGCCCCAACGCACCAAAGCCGGGGTAACCCGAATATCGAGGCGGAGATTCAACTCGGCCATACCTTCCGTGAGTTTAACAGGCCCGATCGGTTCTGTCAATATCGCAAAATATCCTTTTATTGCATAGATTTTCAGGCATATAGGTGTTATAATCAGCCCCATGATCGAGCGGCTCAAGACCGCCCTGCCGCCCTGGACCCTGGGCGCCTTTTTTGGGCTTCTGAGCGCCCTGTTTCTTTCAAGGCAATACGACGCCAGCGCGTTCACTTATGTCGTGGTCGCCGAGGAGGGACTGTGGAAAGTCCACCAAACGGCTCACCCCCTTTACGTCCCACTGCTGCGCGGCGTGGCCCTGCTGCTGCGCGCTCTGGGCTTCCAGGGCAAGCTCCTGCCCGTCTTTCAACTCCTAAGCCTGCTCGCCGCCGCGGCTTGGCTGGCGCTTCTGTGCAGACTCTGCCTGAGATTCACGAAAACCCCGTGGGTCGCCGGCGCGGCCGCTCTGGCTTTGGCGGCGCAAAGGCATCCGTGGATTTTTTCCATGCAGACAAAGCCTTACATGCTGGGAGCCCTATTGGCGACTGCGGCCTTGCTGGCGCTGACGGCGGAGAATAACACAACGAAACCTCTCCCCATACTACTCACTGCGCTGGCCGCTGGATTCGATATGGCCAACCTAGCTCTCATCCCTTTGGGAGCCTGGCTCTTGAGGCGGCGCGGGCCCGGCCAAGCCTGGGCTTTCGCCGCGATCTCCGTCGGGCTCTGCGGGCTCTACGGCTTCACGATGCCGGCTGGCCCTCTCGCCGCGCTAAAGGCCATGTACGCGCCTCCCCATTTCGAGAAAACCTCTCTCTATCGAAATCCCGATTTATTGGCCATGCCGCTGGTCTACGCGCGCTGGCTGGCTGGCCGCCTGCCGGAGTCTCTTTTCGTCCTGCCTGTTTTTCTCTCGGCCGCGCCCGCCGCCCGGCGCCTTTGCTCCGACGCCTGCGCACGCCGGGCCTTCTCATGGGCGGCGGCTATTTTCGCCGCCTATTCCGCCGTTTTCATCCTATTCCATGCCGCGGACGACTATGCCTTCTGCGCCGCCCTCGGCCTCCCCCTGGTTCTAGCCGCTTTGGCCGACCGCGTCCCCGCGGGCAAGCCGCTCTTGGCCGCGGGGACGCTGGCCATCGCGGGCTTTTCCTTCTTCACGGCCATATTCCCGCGCTCCCGGCCTTGGCGGGACCCCATCCAGATCGAAGGAAACTTCCTCCTGGAAAAGATGGGCTCACGCGATCTGCTGGCCATGGCCGGAGCCCCGGACTGGATATTCGGCTATCTCTACCGGGACCGCCTGCGCATGATCCGCTTCGACGCGGGCTCTGGGCAGAGCGCGGCATTTTCCGCCGCCAAGCTTGATATCCACGCCCGGGCATTCGGGGAAATCTCAGGCACTCTCAAGAGAGGAGGACTCTGTTTTCTCGCGGCCGATAGCTACTTTCGCCCAAGCGACGTTTTTTCAAGCCCGGAGATAGACGCCTACCAAGCCCGCGTGCAGAGGGAGCTCTTGAAGCGTTTCCGGCTTGGGCCGCCGCTCATATCGCCCCAGGGCCAATGGTATGTGCCGATTATGGCTAAATAACGACGGTCAGCATATTCAAGGCTTCTTGAGCTTCCTTGAGCAGATGCAGCTGGGAACCCGGAGAGAGGGCCCCTGGGCGCAGGCCGTCGAACAGGCAGGAGAGGGCCTCGGGAATATCCAGATCATGGGAGAGGGCGTCGCGGAAGCGTTTTTTATAGCCGGCCAGCCCCGCCTGGCTCGGAGCCGAGCCTCCGTAATGGCGAGACAAACGCTGGGCGATCTCCTCCAAGCACTCCAGGTCGTGGCGCGCCGCTTCCAGCGCCTGTGGAGAAAAATCAAGGGGCTTGCGGTAATGGCTTTTCAGGCAAAGGTAATCCATGGGCGCGGGACCGAAACCACGGGCCTCGGCCTCCTCCCAACTTAGGCTCCCCGCTATCGCATCAGGGTTGATCCTCAGCCATATCCGAGTGCCCGGCTGGGGAGCGGAAACTCCAAAATAGATCTCGGGGGGGCGGCCGCCCTGCTCCAGGCTCTTGTCGTTGAGGGCATAGCCCAGATAGGAGAATATCGGGGCCAGCCGCGAGCCCAAGGCCTCCGCGCGCAGGAACACGAGGCTTCCCCTGCGAGGCAGCGCCTTCTCGAACTGCACATCTATGCAGGGCGGCGCGGCGGGCTCAAAGCGCTCGCTGCGGCCAGCCAAGGCGTTGTAAAAGGAGAGAATCATGACTCCAGGCCATTTTAACATTTACCCTGCCAGCACTTAGGGCTCGCAATGAAATAATATGACCAACTGGCCGGGGCAATTTTGGAGCGAGACGAGGATCGAGGAGCGAGCATACCCGCAGCGGTATGTGAATGACGAGGGACGAAGTCGCAGCCCAAAAGTACCCCGGCCCTCCGGGCAGGCCCATCTTCGGCCGATTTCTTCGTTGCTCGTTGGTCACAATGCGCTGCGGCATTGCTCCCTCCTCGCGCCTCGAAATCAACTCGAAGCTGGGCCTGCCAGTTGGTCATATTATTCCATTGCGAGCCCTTACGCCCCGGCCGGATTTTGCTAAAATCCGGAGCAGGAGACATGATTTCATCTTTGCCCGCCGCCTTCTTTCTCGCCGCGCTCCCCGCCGTGGGCGCGCAGCAGTATTCAAAATCCTCTCAGGGCTCCTCCTCAAGCGGGAGCCAGTCGGGAGGCTCGTCGTACGGTCAAGGCTCGTCCTATTCCACCCAAAGCTCATCCCCCTCCTCGTCCGGCGCGGCGCAGGAAGCTCCGGCCGAGGTCGTGGGGGGCTCTTTTCGCAGCTCCCGCTATGAAGCCGAGAAATCCGGACAGCAAGGAGCGCAGGACAAGGCCGAAGAATCCAAAAGAGAGCCCTTCGCCGAGCCGCTACCCCCCCAGGAAGCCATGAGCCTGGGCGACGCCTGGCACAACTATAGAACCGTGCTCGGCATCTATCTTTCCCGCAACGGACTGAAACTCCGCGGCCTGGACAAGTCCTCCTTCACCGAAACCGCCCCGGGCCGCTACAGGGCCGTGGTCCGCTTTCAGAGCAAGAATAGCAAGACAATCCGCGAAGCGGAGATCACGGCCGACCTTTCCGGCCCCTCCTGGGACGTGACGAAGGTCGAGCTGAAAAAATCGCGCAAGGGACGACCCTGATGGCCTACCGCTATCCCGAAAGCCCGGTGTTCTACCGCGCCTTAAACCGGGCTTTCCCCAAAATCGTCAAGGGCGAAGGTTGCTGGCTCGTAGATGAGAACGGCAAGCGTTACCTGGACGCCTGCGGGGGCGCTTTCGTCGCGAACCTCGGCCACGGCGTGGTCGAGATCTCCCAAGCTCTCGCCGCCCAGGCCGCCAAGGTGGCCTATGTCAACGGCACTGCCTTCACCAACGAGCCCGCCGAGGAGCTGGCGCGGGAGCTCTCCAGCCTCGGCCCGAAGGGCCTCGGCCATTGCTATTTTCTCTGCAGCGGCTCCGAGGCCGTGGAGGCGGCGCTCAAGCTCGCGCGCCAATATTGGGCCGAGATCGGCCAGCCCGGGAAGACGAAAATTATATCCCAAAGCCCGGGCTATCACGGCAACACCTTGCTTGCTCTCTCCGCCTCGGCCCGCGGCCATTACAAGAAATTGTTTTCCTCTTGGCTTGTGCCCGTGCCCATGATTGCGGCTCCCTACCCATACCGGTGTTCCTGCGCCGGGTTGTCTGGCAAGGAAGATTGCCCCGATTGCTCGGGAGACTCCCTGGAAAAGGCTCTCATTAAGGAAGACCCCTCGACCGTCGCCGCCTTCATCGCGGAGCCCGTGGGCGGCTCCTCGACCGGGGCCTCGGTCCCGCGGCCCGATTATTGGCGCCGCATCCGCGAGATTTGCGACAAACATGATATTTTCTTCATCGCCGATGAGGTTTTGACCGGGGCCGGGCGCACGGGGAAATGGACGGCCCTCGAGCATTACGGCGTATCCCCGGACATAATGATCCTGGGCAAGGGCCTGAGCGGAGGCTACGCCCCCCTTTCGGTCATGATGACCTCGGACCGGCTCGCTGAGGCCGTGGCCTCGGGTTCCGGAAGCCTCAAGCACGCCCAGACTTTCTCGCACACCCCGCTCATCTGCGCGGCCGGGCTGGCGGCGGCGAGATATATCAAATCCCACGGCCTTATCGAGCGGGCCGCGAAAACGGGAGAGATTCTTCAGGCCCGGCTCAAAAGCCTCCTGGACCTGCCCGCGGTGGGGGACGTGCGCGGTATCGGGATGCTGGCCGGAATCGAGTTCGTGTCGGATAAAAAGACGAAGAAGCCCTTCGACCGGAGCCGCCGGATGGCGGAAACTTTCGTGGACAGGGCTCAAGAAAACGGGCTCGTCTTATGGCCCAACGTGGGCCAGGCCGGCGGCGAGAATGGAGATCTCGTCATGGTGGCACCCCCTTTCATCATCGGAGAGGACGAGATCGAGGAGATTGTCTCCCGCTTTAAGAAAACCCTATCCGAGACCATGGAGCTACTATGACCACCGCGGCACCCTTCAAGATCACCTACACCTCGGCCAACGCCGACATGGGAGAGTTCCACCGGCTGTTCGATGAAGCCTTGGCCCGCGTCCGGGCCAAGGCCGGGAAAGAGCACCCGCTCTACATAGCCGGCAAGCCGGTGAATTCCTCCTTGGAACCCATCACCGACCTCTCACCCATTGACACCGCCCTTGTCTTGGGAAAATTCGCCTCCGCCGCCCCCGAACAAGTGGACCTCGCGGCCAAGACCGCCTGGTGCGCGCAAAAGGCCTGGCAAAAGGTCGCCTGGCCCGAGCGCCTGAAAATCCTGCGCCGCGCGGCCGGCCTCATCCGCGAGCGCAAATACGACATCGCCGCGGTCATGAGCCTCGAGGTCGGCAAAAGCCGGATGGAGGCCATGGGAGACGCTGAGGAATCCGCCGACCTCATAGATTATTACTGCGCGCAGATGGAGGAAAACAAGGGCTTTGTCCGCCCCCTGGGCAAGCTCCTCCCGAACGAAAGGACGGCCTCCGTCCTGCGCCCATACGGCGTATTCGCCTGCATCGCCCCCTTCAATTTCCCCATGGCCCTGTCCACGGGGATGTCCTCGGCCGCCCTCATCGCCGGCAACACCGTCGTCTACAAACCGGCCCAGGACACGCCTTGGACCGGGCTCATGCTCTACGAATGCTACCGCGACGCCGGAGTCCCCGGAGGGGCCTTCAACTTCATCACCGGCAAGGGCTCCATCGTGGGCGACGCCTTCTGGAATCATCCCAACGTCCACGGCATCGTATTCACCGGCTCCAAGGAAGTGGGCCTGCGCATGGTCAAGGAATTCAACACCCAATGGGTCAAACCCACTCTCATGGAGCTGGGCGGAAAGAACCCGGCCATCGTCATGGACTCTGCCGACCTCGACATGGCGGCCGAAGGGATCATGAAGTCCGCCTTCAGCCTTCAGGGCCAGAAGTGCTCCGCCTGCTCGCGGGTCTACGTCCACGAGAAAGTCGCGAAGGCTTTCCTGGAGAAGCTGCTGGAGAAGACTTCGGCGATCAAGAAGGGCGATCCCACCCAGAGGGACGTTTTCTTCGGGCCCGTGATCAACGCCAAGGCCGTCAAGACGTTCGAGGGAGCATGTGCTTCCGCCCTTCAGGGCGGAAGAATTCTTGTGGGCGGCCGCCGCCTGAGCGGCGGTTCCTTTGACAAGGGTTATTTCGTCGAGCCCACCATCGCCGAGCTCCCTCTCGGCCACGAACTATTCTTCCGGGAGCTATTCGTGCCGTTTCTCAGCGTCGGCGTGGTGAGCGGCCTCGATCAGGCCATCACGGAGTCCAACAAGGCCGAATACGGACTCACCGCCGGCATTTTCACAAAGAACCCGGAGGAGATCGAGAAGTTCTTCGATGAGATCGAGTCCGGGGTCTGCTACGCCAATCGCCGGACCGGCGCCACCACCGGGGCCTGGCCCGGGGTGCAGGCCTTCTGCGGCTGGAAGGGCTCGGGCTCGACCGGCAAGGGGGGCTGCGGCCCCTACTACGTCCAGCAATTCATGCGCGAGCAAAGCCGCACCGTCATGGAGTGACCATGCCAGTCAAAATTTCCCAGGATTACCCCCGCATCCTCGTCTCCCCTCCCGGCCCGCGGGCCAGGAGAATCATCGCCCTTGACAAGGAATGGGCCTCCCCTTCCTATATTAAGGAATACCCCCTGGTCATGGCCGGGGGCCAAGGCGCCATGGCCGAGGACATGGACGGCAACCGCTACATAGACTTCATGGCCGGCATCGCGGTCTCCTCCACCGGCTACAACCATCCCAAAGTGGTCCAAGCCGTGCAGGAGGCCGCCGGAAAGTTCTTCCACATCTGCGGCACGGACTTCTATTACGAGGGCATGGCCCGGCTCTGCGAGAAGCTGGCGAAGCTCGCCCCGGGGAAGGGCAAGAAGAGGGTTTTTCTCACCAACTCCGGCACCGAGGCCGTGGAAGGGGCGGTCAAGCTCGCGCGCTACCACACCGGACGCTCGCACCTCATCGCCTTCGACGGCGCCTTTCACGGGCGCTCCTACGCGGCCGTAACCTTGACCGCGAGCAAGTCCAAATACAAGACGGGCTTCGGGCCGCTTCTTCCCGAGGTCACTCACCTGCCCTACGACAACCCCTACCGGGGGGTCGAGGGCCTCGAGGCCGCCAAGCGCTTCTTCGAGAGCAAGGTTTCCCCCCGGGAGGTCGCCGCGGTGTTCATCGAGCCCATCCAAGGAGAAGGAGGCTACGTGATGCCCAGGCCGGAGTTCCTGAGGGCATGGCGCAAGATTTGCGACGACAACGGCATCCTTCTCGTCTTCGACGAGATCCAATCCGGGGTGGGCCGGACAGGGGAAATGTGGGCGGCCGACTATTTCGGGGTGGAGCCCGACGTTCTCCTAACGGCCAAGGGGCTGGGCTCGGGCATGCCCATCGGCGCCATCGTGGCCAAGGAAAAAGTCATGACCTGGCCCCAGGGCTCTCACGGCACGACCTTCGGCGGCAATCCCGTCTGCTGCGCCGCGGCTTTGGCCACCTTGGACCTGGTCGAGGGCGGGCTTCGGGAAAACGCGGCCAAAATGGGGGAGCGGCTCCTCTCGGGACTGCGCCGGTTGCAAAAGAAACACGCCGCCATCGGCGACGTGCGCGGGGTGGGCCTCATGATCGGAGTGGAGTTCGTCAAGAACAGGAGTACCCGCGAGCCCGATCCCGGGCTCGTGGGAAAGCTCGAGCGATTGGCCTTCAAGAAGGGCCTCCTGTTGCTTTCTTGCGGCAAGTCCGTGATCCGAGTGGCCCCTCCTCTCGTCCTCAACTCCTACGACGTGGACACGGGGCTTGCGATTTTAGACGACTGCTTGACCAATCTTTCCTGAAGTTATCCACCAAAACTCCCCGGGAAGTTTTGGTGGATAACTTGCATTGACCCGCCCAAGCCGCTACAATTTCCCAATGAATATCATAGTTGCCGCTTTAAGCGCTTTCCTATTGGCCGCGCCTTCCTTAGTGACCGCCGCGACAATTGTTCCGGGACCCCAACGGAAAAAACCTAAAACCAACGCCCAGGAGACTCTGATGAACCCGCAAAAAGCCAACGAGAAGGCCCCCGCCAAATTCAATGCCCAGTTCTCCACCAGCAAAGGGGACTTCACCGTTGAAGTCCACCGCGAGTGGTCTCCTCTCGGAGCAGACCGCTTCTACAATCTGGTCAAGGCCGGCTACTACGATGACTGCGCCTTCTTCAGGGCCATCAAGGGCTTCATGGTCCAGTTCGGGATCAACGGCTCGCCCGCGGTCAACGCCCAGTGGAGCAAGGCCCGCATCCCGGATGACGAACCCATCGGGGCTCAGTCCAACGCCCGGGGCTTTCTAAGCTTCGCCATGGCGGGGCCCAACACCCGGACCACCCAGCTTTTCATCAACTACGCGGATAACTCCAACCTCGACGGAATGGGATTCACCCCCTTCGGGAAGGTCACCGGGGGGATGGACGTCGTGGACAAGCTCTACCAGGGCTACGGAGAGGGCGCCCCGCACGGCATGGGCCCGGAGCAGGGACGAATCCAAAGCGAGGGCAACTCCTATCTTAAGGGCGAGTTTCCCAAGCTCGACTACATCAAGGCCGCCAAAATCAAAGGCTAGTGTAGTGTCCCGGAAATAACTGAACAATGGCTGGGGCTAGTTTGGCCGGATTCAAGGCGCGAGAAGCGAGCATACCTGTAGGTATGTGAGCGCCGAGCAACGCGGAAGCCGGACAAAATAGCCCCAGCCCGGAGGGAAGGCCCATCTTTGGAGCATTTCGTCGTTGCTCCTCGGTTACAGGCCTCGGCCTGCGCCCTCGTCGCGCCTAGAACTGTTCTCAAATCTGGGCCTTCCATTGTTCAGTTATTTCCGGGACACTACACTAGCGCTCTGGCTAGCGCCCAAGGACGGCTTGAGCCATATCTTCCAGATAGCCCGGCAAGCTGTCCCAATCTCCGTTGGTCGCGTAGATCCAGGCAGCGCTCCGGGGATAGGCGCCAAGGAGCTGCTGAGGGCTGGGCTCATGATGCAGCAAAACCAAGGAATGCTCCGGCTTCTGCGCCCATGGCTCCAACATCGCCCTGAGACCTCTTTCAGCTCCGAAATCCTTCCCCGCTCTTTCCATGATACAGGCGATTCTCGAACCTTGCGAGCCTTGAACCATCTCCTTAAGATAGCTCATATACTCCCAATAGCCCCCGGCGTTGTATATGATCATTTTATTCCTCAACGCATCCGCGGTCGCCTTCAGGGGGGCGTAGCGCTTGCGAAACTCTTTTTGCTGTTGGGCCAGGCTCTTGCCCTTGGAGAATTCCTCCTTCAGTCCTACCTCATCGAAGAAGAACCCGTCCAAGGCCGGGACGTACCTGTGCCACTGCGCGACATCCTTGGCCGCGGCCAGGATGGCCGCGCCGTAATCCGTCCTCGCATAGCCGAGCACCTTGGTGTTGTATTTATGGAGCTCGGCCACGAGTTCGCGATAAAGCTTGAGCTGCGCCGCCTCAGAGCCGGGGCCGCTGCTGGGATTGATGATTATGACCAGCTTCGCCTCGCTGTCCTTGTACCTCCTTGACAGAGACTTGAGCCTTTCCCAATATTCGAACTGCCTGGGATTTCCGTAGTCCTTGGCCTCCGGGCCGGCGTAGTAAATATAGGCGGGTACAATCATCCCGCGCTCGCCCGCCAAAGACGAGGCCGCCATCAAACCTACAAGAAACGCCGAGACCCAGAGGGAGCGCATCAGGAGGCCTTAAACTCGATGCTGACATCCTGGCGCTCGGCCTCCGCGACCTTGAACATCTCCTGAGCGGAAAATCCCATGCTTCTAGCGAAGAACATGTCCGGAAAGCTTAGGATGCGGATGTTGTAGACGTTCACTGAATCGTTGTAGAATTCCCGCCGGTCGGCGATCTCGGACTCCAGGCTCGTGATCCGAGCCTGGAGCTGCTGGAAGGAGGCCTGGGCCTTGAGGTCGGGGTAATTCTCGGCCAAGGCGAAGAGCTGGCGAATCGCCCCCTGGAGTTCGCCCTCGGCCTGGCCCTTCTGTCCCGGCCCCGAGGCGCGCATGAGGGCCTCCCGGGCCTGAAGGACCTTGTCGAAGACCGCGCGCTCGTGGTTCATGTAGCCCTCGCAGGTCTTGATGAGCTTGGGAAGCTCGTCGTGCCTTTGCTTTAGGAGGACATCTATATTGGCCCAGGCCTTCAAGATGTTGTTCTTGAGGGCGACGAGGCCGTTGTAAATGGTCATAAAGTAACTGAGCGCGACTCCCGCGAGCATCACGAAAACCAAGAACAGAACCAGCGCCATGTTTCCCCCTTACCTTTTGAACTTGAATTTGAACATAAATCCCGCCGCAGCCCCGCCTGCCGCCAGCACCACCACCCAAGATGGGGAGAGCTCCTGCCGGAAGGCCAGCCACACCCCGAGCGCGAAGGCTCCCAGCCCTGCGATCAGCGCGGCCAGGCTCATGAAACCGCCATTCTGCAGGAGCTCCTTCTCTAGCGCCGTGGACACGATCATGGGCTGGTCCGCGGGCTTTTTTACGATCAAATCGTCCTCCACAGGGTGAGAGGCGGCTGCGTCTTTGGCTCGAAATTCCTCCTCAAGCTTGGCGTAAAAGGCGTCCCATTCCATGGGATCTATCTGACCATTCTTGTCGGCGTCGGCCATTCGCTTCGGATCCTTCTTGGCCTCCTGGAGAAAGCGCGAGAACCTCGCGCCGCGCTCGGCCACGTGGTCGGCGGCGCGGGTGAGCTCTCCCAGGACGTAGAGCGGGTTCATCTCGTAAACCGTCTGCTGCTTGACGCGCATCTTGCTCCCCGGGCCCGAGCTCACGCCCCAAGTCATGAGGACCGGGGCGAGCCTGGGCCAATTGCTGTCGGTGATATGGAGCACGTATTCCTCGGCCGTGAGCTCGGCCCCATGCGCGTCAATGAGCACTCTCCCCGTCTCATCCTCCAAATAAAACAATCCCGGGGAGCATATCTCTCGAATATCCCGCCAATGCGAATTCTTTCCGCTCTCCACGAACTCCTGAACGACGGACTTCCACCAACAGCACGGCAGGCGCGAGATGGGGTCCAAGAGCTCGAATTTCCTCCTCGCCCGCCCCGAAAGCTCGACAAGGCCCATCGCGGCCGAGCGCACCTTCGAGGTCGGGGTGTTCTCGATGAGTCTTTTCCTGCGGATGGAGTCGAGCCCCCACGCCACGGCGGCCGGCCCCCCCACCAAGGCGTAGAGCATCAGCTTGAAGTTCCCATCGGACATTCACCAGGATATAGCAGGAATATAGCCGTTCATCAAGAGGCGGAATGCCGCTATTGACTTTTCCCGGTTTCCGCCCCATCCTTCGAAAGAATGCTCATGCTCAAAGCAAGACAGCTCATCATAGTCGCGAGCATTATGACCAGCGCCAATCTCGCTTTCGCTAAAAGAGAATTCTACGATGCTCCTCAAAGCATGGCCGCCTGCAAAGACCGCCGGCCCGCCGGGTGGCCGGAGGAACAATGTCTGCGCGCGCGCAAAGCCACGGAGATTTTCTACCGCCTGATGGCTGCGACCGGGCTCGACACGGCCAAGGTGCGTATAGTGTTCAACAATTCCGATGAAGTAAACGGCAGAATGGGCCATTACGAACGATTGGAGATCAATGGCGGCCTTCTAATAAAACCCATTCCAATGATTATGGAGATTATGTCCCATGAAATAGGACATTGGATCCAAATGATAAAGGGAATTCGGGAAGAGAAAATCCGCCGGCACACGAGCGAGCAGTTGGAGGCCCAGGCGGACTGGCTGGGGGTTCGACTGGCGGCGCGGGCCGGCTATGCGCCGCAACTGTGGCTCTATGGGCACGCGCGCGTCTGGGGCTGTAAAAAGACGATGCGGGACCAGATGCCGTTTATGCATCCCTTGGATGAGGATCGTTGGGTCAACATAAAAAGCAAACTGAATCAGCTCGAATCATGGGCCGCAGGGCGCAGGGAAGACCTAAAAGCCACGCCAGAGCCCATAGTCCCAGGATCCCCTCGGATTTTCAAAGAACAGGGGGATATCGCGCGCGGTACGCCGGTGACTCAAGATGAAGCCGTCAAGCAATGTAAAGATTTTATTTCCTCCATAGAGATGAGCGGAGCTGTCACGAGAGTTTTTGGAGAAGGCAGCGACAAAACCCTTCCCGCTTCTCATCTCGAAAAATGGCCTCCCCCGTGGGCGCCTGGCGACCCTCCGCCCTTCTAAGGCAAGTCTCTCTGCCATTTTTAATATAATCTAGTTCTTGAGATTCCAGATGCACGGTCTTAATTCCAAACTCGCCACGATGAAGGAGGCTGTCCAATCCTTGGTCAAGGATGGGGACACGGTTCTCATAGAGGGATTCACCCACCTTATCTGCTTTGCCGCTGGCCACGAGATCATCCGCCAGGGCCGCAAGAATTTAACCCTCTGCCGCTTGACCCCCGACCTCATCTACGACCAGATGATCGCGGCGGGCTGCGCCAGGAAACTCGTGTTCTCCTGGGCCGGAAACCCCGGGGTCGGTTCGCTCCACGCCTTCCGGCGCGCAGTCGAGGCCCGGCCCCCCAAGCTTGAGATCGAGGAGTATTCCCATTTCGGCATGGTG
This sequence comes from Elusimicrobiota bacterium, assembly GCA_016218575.1. NCBI lineage: Bacteria > Pseudomonadati > Elusimicrobiota > Elusimicrobiota bacterium. The sequence continues at coordinate 5,537 of JACRDN010000010.1, read as the reverse complement.
GCCCGGCTCTCGGCCGGAGCCGCGAACCTCCCCTTTTGGCCCTTGCGCAATTACGAAGGGACCGACATTCCGAAGGCCAACCCCCTCATCAAGGGCGTGGACTGCCCCTACACGGGGGAGCGCCTGGCGGCGGTCCCCGCCCTGCGCCCCGACGTCTGCGTCGTCCATGCCCAGCGCGCCGACAAGAACGGCAATACCCAAATCTGGGGCCTCATGGGCGTGCAGAAGGAGGCGGCCTTCGCCTCCAAGCGCGTCATCGTGGCGGTCGAGGAGATCGTCCCCGAGTCCGTGATCCGCTCCGACCCCAACCGGACCCTGATCCCCGGCCTGCAGGTGGACGCGGTGGTGCGCGAGCCCTGGGGGGCGCATCCCTCCTACGCCCAGGGCTATTACGACCGAGACAACGACTTCTACGCCCAATGGGACAAGATCGCCCGGGAAGAATCCTCCCTTAAACGCTACTTGGACGAGTTCGTCTACGATGTAAAGGACCGCGCCGAATATATGAGAAACCACCCCGGCCTGGCTGAGAGACTTAAGGCCAAGGAAATGGTTTGCGGCGGCGTGAATTATGGCTACTGAAGAACCCGCCGCCTTGGCGGCGAGGGATTATACCCTCGGAGAAATTATGGCCGTGCAGGCGGCTCGCGAAATCAAGGACGGCGACGTGGTCTTTGTCGGCATCGGCCTTCCCAATCTCGCCTGCAATTTAGCCCGCGCCACCCACGCCCCCAACATGACCCTCATCTACGAGTCGGGGGCCGTGGGGGCGGTTCCGGAGCGCGTCCCCCCCTCCATCGGGGACCCCGCCTTGGTCACTGGCTCGCTCATGGTTTGCAGCATGTCCGATGTGTTCCAATGCTTCCTGCAGAACGGCAAGATCCAGGTGGGATTTCTGGGCGGGGCCCAGGTGGATCGCTGGGGAAACATCAACACGACGGCCATCGGACCTTACAGCGCTCCCACAGTGCGCCTGCCCGGCTCGGGAGGGGCCTCTGAGATCGCCCTCCACGCCCGGCGCGTGCTCATAGTGTCCAAGCTCGACAAGCGCGCTTTCCCTGAGAAGGTGGACTTCATCACGAGCTCCGGCAAGCGCGTGAAGAAGGTCATCACCAACATGGCCATTCTCGAGCCGGACGAAAATACCGGGGAACTCCTCCTCACAGCACTTTATCCCGGAATTTCATTCGCGCAAGTCCAGGAAAATGTTGGCTGGAAACTCTCCGCGCAGCCCTCCCTGGGCAAGATCGATCTTCCGACCCCGCAAGAGCTCTCACTACTGCGGGAGAAACTAGACCCCCAACGCCTGCACATCAAATAACCCATGGCCACCACCATCGACAGCAAGCAAATCATATATTCCATGGTTGAGGTGAGCCGCATCCATCCTCCCAAGAAACAAGTCTTGAAGGACATCTCGCTTTCCTTCTACTACGGCGCCAAGATTGGAGTCCTCGGCGACAACGGCAGCGGGAAAAGCACGCTTTTGCGCATCATGGCCGGCGAAGACCCCGACTACGTGGGAAAGATCACCATCTCCAAGGGCTACACCGTCGGCCTTTTGGAGCAGGAACCTCGCCTGGATTCTAGTAAAACCGTCAAGGAGCTGGTCGAGGAGGGCGTCTCCGAGATCAAGCAGCTCTTGAAGGACTATGATGACATCAGCGAAAAGCTTTGCGGAGAGCTCCCTCCCGAGGAAATGGAGAAGCTCATGAACAAGCAAGGGGCCCTCCAGGAGAAGATCGAGGCCGTGGGCGCCTGGGAGCTCGACAACCGCCTCGAGCTGGCCATGGATGCCCTGCGCTGCCCGCCGCCCGACCAGCTCGCAGCCCAGCTCTCGGGAGGCGAACGCCGCCGCGTAGCCCTGTGCCGTCTCCTCCTGCGAGAGCCGGACATTCTTCTCCTAGACGAGCCCACCAACCACCTGGACGCCGAGTCCGTAGAATGGCTCGAGGAACACCTGCGCCAGTACAAGGGCACCATCATCGCCGTGACCCATGACCGCTACTTCCTCGACAACGTGGCGGGCTGGATCCTTGAGCTTGACCGCGGGGAGGGCATCCCCTGGAAGGGCAACTACGCTTCCTGGCTCGAGCAGAAGCAGGAGCGCCTGGCCCGGGAGACCAAGGCCGAGTCCAAATACCAGAAAACCTTGGCCCAGGAACTCGCCTGGGTGCGCATGGGAGCCAAGGGCCGGCAGGCCAAGAGCAAGGCCAGGCTCAAGGCCTACGAGGAAATGCTGGAACAAGGCTCCGAGAAACGCGCAGAGGACCTCGAGATCTACATCCCCCCGGGCCCGCGCCTGGGAGAAGTAGTCATCGAGGCTCAGGGAGTCTCCAAGGCCTACGGCGAGAAGCTCCTCTTTGAAAACCTTTCGTTCAAACTTCCGCCTAACGCCGTCGTGGGCGTAATCGGGCCCAACGGAGCGGGAAAAACCACCTTATTCAGGCTCGTCACCGGCCAGGAGAAGCCCGACAACGGCTCCTTCAAGATCGGGGAAACCGTAAAGCTCGCCTACGTGGACCAAAGCCGCGAGAGCTTAAAGCCCGACCAGAACGTCTGGGAAGCCATCACCGATGGGCTCGACACCGTCGCCTTGGGCAAAAAAGAGGTCAACTCCAGGCATTACGTCTCGCGCTTCAATTTCTCGGGCTCCGACCAGCAGAAGCTGGTGGGCTCGCTTTCCGGCGGGGAGCGCAACCGCGTTCACATGGCCCGGATGCTCAAGGCCGGCGGCAACGTCCTCCTCCTCGACGAGCCCACCAACGACCTCGACGTCCACACCTTGCGCGCCCTCGAGGAGGCCCTGACCAACTTCGCTGGCTGCTGTGTCGTCATCAGCCACGACCGCTGGTTCTTGGATCGCATCGCCACCCATATCCTCGCCTTCGAGGGCGACAGCCAGGTCAAGTTCTTCGAGGGCAACTACTCCGACTACGAGGAAGACCGCAAGCGCCGCCTGGGCCCCATCCAGCCCAAGCGCATCCATTACAAAAAGCTCACCCGGAGTTGATGCCTCCCGCTGGGCAATTCCTAGTCTACGGCTACCCCCTGCTTCTTGCGGCTCTTTTCCTTTCCTGGCTTCTATTGGCTTTTCTGCAATTTGGTGTGGAATTCGGTAACTGTCACCGAATTGAACTCGCCTGCCTGGGCGGAATTTTCGTCGCTGCACTCTCCCTAAGACTTCTCTGGCCGCACCGCCCCCAAGTCTATTTCGACGAGTTCGAGCACGCCGACATCGCCGCCAACCTGGCTCGCCGCGGGGCCTTCGCCGAGTCTTGGGCCGGGGGAAGCCCGGAGCTCTCCGTTCTCAAGACCCCGACCTGGCCCGGAGGTTTCCACTTCCTGTTGAGCCTCATCTTCCGGGCCTTCGGCCCGAGTTGGGCCGCGGCCGCCGGCCTCAACGCCCTGTTGGCAAGCGCCTCCATCCTCCTCATTTTTTGGGCGGCGCTCCTCGCCTGGGACGACTGGCCCGCCGCCGCGACGGCGGCGGGCCTGCTGGCATTCTCCCCTCTCCACTTGAGGTTCTCCACCTGCGGGGACCTCACGGCTTCCTCGCTTTTTTGGATTTTGAGCGCGCTCGGCGCCTTTTTTCTCGCCCTCCGCGAGAAAAGCCTTAAACGCTATCTCCTGCTTCTGACAAGCCTTGCCATCGCGGCCCACACGCGGCCTGAAAACCTCCTCCTCTTCCCGGTCTTGCTCGGCTCGCTGCATCTTCGAGGCCAAGCGCCTGGAGGCAAGCCGGCGCGCGCCGCGGAAACGATATTCATCGCGAGTTCGCTCCCCATACTACTGATTGCCTTCGTCAACCATTCGCAAGGACTCCCCGGTTACGGAGAGTCATTCTCTTCCACTTTCGGCCATCTGGCGCGAAACATCCCGAGAAACCTCCTTTATTTCCTGCGCCAGCCAGGATTTTCCCTAATGGTCATCCCGGCCGCCATCTATGGCGCGGCCTCCCCAAAGGCCAAGGGCGGGCAGGCACCGCTCTTGGCGCTGGCTCTGGGCTACGGACTTCTCTATAGCGGCTTCTTCCGCGGGAACTTCAATCTCGGAGCCGAGTGCCGCTACGCGCTAGCCCCCATGATTTTCATCTACATCTTTGCGGGGCTCGGGCTTTCCGCCGCTTCCAAAAGGATGGGCCTGGCGGCCCTTCCCGCCCTGGGGATCGCGTTCACGTCTTTTCTAAGCGCGAGCCAATATCGCTGGCAAAAGGAGTCGGCCTTCGACCAGGAGTATCGGTTCATGCTGGAGTCGTCAGCCAGCCTGCCCTCCGGCGCTTGGATCATCGCCTACTCCCCGCCCGCCGTTCTCTCCGTCATGAGAATGGCGAGCATCAGCCCCTATCTGATCCTGGAGCAGCCCGAGACTTGGCTCAAACATCTGGAGGGAAAGGAGGCGGTACTGTTCAAGGACTGCTGGTGGCATGAGCGAGCGCGGGACTCCGCGCCAGTGGAGGCGATTCTACGGCAAGCCTACGACTTGCAGCCCCTCCGCACGGCTCACATCGGTTCGAAGGACTTCTCCTTCGAGCTGCTCATCCCCAAGCGCCTCAAATAGAACTCGTCGCCTCGGTCTTGACGCAGGTCCAGCAGCAGAGAAGCTGGCACTCTATGGTCTGCCCGCACTTGGCGCAAACCCAGGCGTCATGGGCCTGGGCTTTCGGAGCCTCCACCGCGGCCGCGGGAGCAAGAATGGCGTTTTCCATGATAAACCTCATCCAAAGGATGCGCTCATTCTAGCTCTCTGCGTTCTCGCGAGCGTGGGCCCCTTGGGCTGGGGAGGCAAGGCAATAGTCCTATAAATTTCTAGGACTATCGGGCATTAAAGGCGGAAAGTTTAAGGAGCGGGGCGGGCGAAAATCAAGTATTCTTCTTCCCAGTCGCGGCGGAACGTTCCTGCTTTTGTTTTCTGATCTTTCCAGCGCCACTCATGGACCACCTTGCATATGAGGGTTGCTTTAGTGTGAAGGCGGCATTTAAAGGACAGCTTCTCCCCTTGACCCGAATCAAATTCCGAGTTCGCCACCCAAAAATTAACTGAATTACTCTCGAGCCACGAACCTTTCAGAGGAAAAGAGTTTTTGAAACTCATCCAATCGAGTTTGTGATGCGAGAAACTGTGCAAATACTCATTATTAGCATCATACCGCGCAAAGACCAATGATCCGCCTCGCAGCCTTTGAACTGAATCGCGGTAAACCTCCACCTGAAGCTTCCACACCTCGATCTCTTTTCCGCCTCTTATAAATCCGCCCATATCGCTAGAATAAGAACTATTATTTCCAGCTAAATCGTAAGCGCCGGCGGCTCGCTCCCAATTCCAAAAACCCAAGGCCTGCCCCATCTCAGCCACCTTCCGCGTGACCTTGGGCAACGAATCGGCCTCGGGCTTTGCCCCTTGCGCCAACGCGATGGAATAAAAACAGGAGAGAATCATGAAAGATAGAAATATGTTCTTCATATGACTATTTTATCGAATCCATGCCGCGCGCAACTGGGCCAAAAGGGCAAATTCCCCAGGCTAAAGGGCCTAGT
>JACRDN010000009.1 GCA_016218575.1 Elusimicrobiota bacterium | reverse complement strand
GGCCCAACCGGGCAACTTCCCCAGGCTAACGGGCCTAGGGCCCCGCCCGAGCCCCACCGCGCGTTGTGGCTCGGTCGGAGCACTAGGCCGTGAGCACGAGTTTGCCTGTAGTGGCTCCGGACTCCAAAGCCTCGTGGGCCTTGCCGGCCTCCTCCATCGGGAAAACGGTCAACGGGACCTTCTTGATCCTGCCTTCGCCGATCCAGCCCAGCAATTCTTTCATGGCTTGGCCGGCCCAGTCCAGCCGGTCAAAGAGATATATCACATTGAAGCCGACCACTCCGCGGTTGAGGGCGGTCATGCCGAAGGGCGAGAACCTGGGAACCCGCAGATAGCTCCAAGCCAAGCGGGGCCAGGAGGGCAGGGCCTTGCCGCGCGGAAAAAAATCCGCGAAGCCGTACACCACCAGGCGCCCCGAGGGCGCCAAATGCTTGTAGCCTTCCCTAAGCGTGGACAGGCCATTGGCATCGAAAATCGCCTCGTAGCCGCCGGGCGAAAGAACCTCCGCTTCCGGCCAGAGCCTTTGGCTCGATTTGTCTATCACGGCCGCCGCTCCCAGCTCCCGACACAAAAACGCTTTGCGGCCCGACCCCACCACCGCCACCGCGCGCAGGCCCGCGATGCGGGAAAGCTGCAATAAAGCCGTGCCCACGCCCCCGGCCGCGGAGTGAATCAGGACGGTCTCGCCCGCCTCCACCCGCGCCGCCTTGAAGAGGCCGTGGTAGGCGGTGAGATAAACCGCCGGGAAGGCCGCGCACTCCTCGAAATTCCAGCCTTCCGGGCAGGGCCAAAGCTGGCGCCGGTCCGCCACGACCTGGCTCGCGTAAGCCCCGAACCGCGATATCCCGAACACCCTCTCCCCTAGCGCAAAATCAGAGACGCCGGGGCCGACTTCCTCCACGACCCCGGAGAACTCGAAGCCCGGGATGATGGGGTAAAGCCCCTTGGCCGCCGGATAGCAGCCCATGCGCACCAGGCAGTCGGCGTAATTGACGCCGATGGCGCGCACGCGCACACGGACCTGGCCGGGCCCCGGCCGCGGGTCTGCCTCCTCGACGAGAGCCAGCGCGGCGTGCCCGCCAGGCCGAGAGACGACGATCTTCCTCACGACTTGAGGACGTCTTTGGCGATGATGAGGCGCTGGATCTCAGAGGTGCCTTCGTAGATCTCGGTGATGCGGGCGTCGCGGAAATAGCGCTCGACCGGGAATTCCCGGATGTAGCCGTTGCCGCCGTGTATCTGAAGGGCATCGTAGGCCACGCGGTTGCACATCTGGGAGGAGAAGAGCTTCGCGATGGAAGCCTCCCTCCCGCAGGGGCGGCCCTCGTTTATAAGCATGGCCGCGCGGTAAGTGAGAAGCCTCGCCGCGTCGATGCCCGCGGCCATGTCCGCGATCTTGAATTGGGTGGCCTGGAACTCTGACAAGGCCTTGCCGAACTGCCGCCGGGCCTTGGCATAGCACACCGCCTCCTCGAAGGCGGCCTGGGCGATGCCCACGGCCTGGGCCGCGATGCTCACTCTCCCGCTTTCCAGCTGGGCCTTGGCGATTTGAAAGCCCTCGTTCTCGGCCCCCAGCCTCTGGGACTTGGGCACCCGGCAGTTATTAAAGGAAAGCTCCCGCGTGTCCGAGGCGCGGATGCCGAGCTTTTTCTCCTTTTTCCCGACCTCGAAGCCCGGGGTTCCTTTTTCTACAAGGATGCAGCTGACACCCCGGCTCCCCAACTCCTTACGGGTGGAGACGAAAACCATGAAAACATGGGCAAAGCCCCCGTTGGTGACCCAGGCCTTGGCCCCGTTTAGAATGTAAAATTCCCCTTCGGCCGAAGCCGAGGCGGAGAGGCTTCCGGCGTCGGAGCCGGCTCCGGACTCTGAGAGGCAGTAAGAGCCGACCCATTCGCCCTTGGCCATCTTGGGAAGGTATCTTTTCTTTTGCTCGTCGGTCCCGAAGCGGTAAATCCCGGAGCAGACCAAGGAGTTGTGGACCGTGAGCCCCACCTGGAATGCCGCCGAGCCCCGGGCCAGCTCCTCCATGGCCAGGACGTAGCTCATGTAGTCGAGTCCCAGACCCCCGTATTCCTCGGGCAGCATCATCCCCAAGAAGCCAAGCTCGGCCGCCTCGGCGTAAAGCTCACGCGGGATGGCCTCGTCCTCGTCGAGCTTCTGGGCCACGGGCTTCAAGCGCTTCTCGGCGAAATCCCGGGCAGAGTCCCGGGCCATTTTCTGGGCCTCGCTCAAGGCCTCAAGCGGCATAGTCGTAGAATCCTTGGCCGGTTTTGCGGCCGAGCTTGCCGGCCGCGACCATTTGGCGAAGAAGAGGGCAGGGGCGGTACTTGGAATCCGAGAATCCTTGATATAGGACTTCCATGATGGCCAGGCAAATGTCCAAGCCGATGAAGTCCGCCAGGGTCAGGGGCCCCATGGGATGGCTCATGCCGAGCTTCATCACGGCGTCGATGTCCTCGCGGCTGCCCACCCCTTCCATCAAGCAGTAGCAGGCCTCGTTGATCATAGGCATGAGGATGCGGTTGGAGAGAAACCCGGGAAAGTCCCTGGAAACCGCCGGGGTTTTGCCTAGCTTCACGGTCAAATCATGGACGGCCTGGTAGGTTTCCTCCGAGGTGGCCTGCCCCCGGATGAGCTCGACCAGCTTCATCACGGGCACGGGGTTCATGAAATGCATGCCCATGACCTTGTCCGGCCTTTTCGTGGCCGCGGCGAGCTCCGTGATCGAGATCGAGGAGGTGTTGGAGGCGAGGATGGCCTCCGAAGCGCATAAGCCGTCCAAGCGCGAAAAAATCTCCTTTTTGAGCGGCAAGGACTCCGGCACGGCCTCCACCACGAGGCCGGCCTCCTTGGCCGCGTCCAGGTCCGCGGCCAAACGTATCCGGGCCAAGGCCCCATCCCTGTCCGCGGCCGAGATAGCGCCCTTGGCCGCCTGGCGGTCCATGTTCTTGGCGATCGAGGTCAGGGCCCTCTCTGCGATGTCTTGCCGGGCCTCGATCAAGGAAACCTCAAACCCCGCCAATGCCATCACATGGGCGATCCCAGAGCCCATCGTCCCTCCACCAACCACAGCAATGCGTTTCATAAAGGCCGGTGTCAGACTATTAACTTTTGCAGCTTATTGAACTTTTGCTCAAAGAAGTTGCATAAGTTGCAAAAGTTAATAGTCTGACATCGGTTGTTATTATATAATTTCGCTGTTATGGTGGCCAAACAACCCTTTCAATATCCTTTAAAGCGGGCCTTCGCCGAGCCCGATTGGACCCGCCTGCCCGGCTATAAGAGCGTATCCCGTCGGGATTGGGAGAGCGCGCTGTGGCAACGCCAGCATTCGGTCAAGAACGTCAAGGAGCTCAAGGATGTGTTCGGCGCCTACTTCGACGACGATCTGGCCGAGGACGTCCTGCGCGACCAGTGCGAGCGGGCCACCATGTCCATTCTCATCCCCCCGCACATGCTCAACACCATGAACGAGAGGGACCTGCGCCGCGACCCGGTGCGCCGCTACATGCTGCCCATTTTCAGCGACCGCCACCCGAAGTGGCCCAATCACCCCATGGCCACCCGAGACAGCCTGCATGAAAGCGAGATGTGGGCCGTGGAGGGCCTCACCCACCGCTACCCCACCAAGGTCTTGGCCGAGCTCATCGCGACCTGCCCCCAGTACTGCGGGCACTGCACGCGCATGGACTTGGTGGGCAACTCCGTGCCCCAGGTCCAGAAGCATAAATTTTCCTCCCAACCCCAGCGCCGCTACCAGGAGATCCTGGACTATTTGAGGAAGACCCCATCGGTGCGAGACGTCGTGGTCTCGGGCGGCGACGTCGCCAACGTCCCCATCGCCCAGCTCGAGGCCTTCGTCTCGTCCCTCATGGACATACCCAATATCCGCGACATTCGTCTGGCCTCCAAGGGCCTGCAGGGCCTGCCCCAACATTTCCTCCAAGACGAGGTCCTCAAGAGCCTGGAGCGCCTCGCCAAGAAATCCTGGGAACGCGGGGTGGACCTCGCGGTCCACACCCATGTCAACCATGCCAATCAGATCACTCCTCTTCTTTCCAAAGCCGTCAAGAAACTGCTCGAGATGGGTTTCAGGGACGTGCGCAACCAAGGGGTGATCCTGCGCGGGGTCAACGCGACCTCCCACGATCTTCTCGAGCTTTGCTTCACCCTTCTCGACCACGGCAAGATCATGCCCTACTATTTCTACGTCTGCGACATCATCCCCAACTCCGAGCATTGGCGCACCTCTATCCGCGAGGCCCAACAGCTCCAGCACGACATCATGGGCTACATGCCGGGGTTCGCCACGCCGCGCATCACCTGCGACGTGCCCTACGTCGGAAAGCGCTGGGTACACCAGGTCGCCGCCTACGACCATGCCCGAGGGATCTCCTATTGGACCAAGAACTACCGCACCTCCATCGAGGCAGAGGACCCAGAGGCCCTCACTCGCCGCTACGAGTACTACGATCCCGTCTACACCTTGCCCCCCGAGGGCCAGGAGCATTGGCGGCGTCAGCAAGCCGCCGCCAAGGCGTGAGCATGGGCTTAACATTCACGCCCTATCAAATTCCGGGATTACTTCTGGTCGAAGGAAAGCTCTTCCCCGACTCGCGCGGCCACTTCATGGAAAGCTACCGCGAAATCGACTATAAGGACAGCCCCGTCCCGAGCCTGGTGCAGGACAATCTTTCCCGCTCGCGCCGCGGCGTGGTCCGGGGTCTTCACTACCAGAAGAACCCCTCGGCCATCGGCAAGCTCGTCCGTTGTGTGGCCGGCCGCATTCTCGACGTGGCCGTGGACATCCGCAAGGGCTCGCCCACCTACGGGAAATGGGCCGGCGTGGAGCTAAGAGGCGAGGAGAACCGCATGCTTTGGGTGCCCCCGGGGTTCGCCCATGGCTTCTATGTGCTCTCGGAATGGGCCGACGTGCTCTACAAGGTAAGCGGCTACTGGGTTGCCCAGGACGACTGCGGCGTGCTTTGGAACGACCCGGCCATAGGGATCGCCTGGCCTTCTGGAGAGACCCTGGTCTCGGACAAGGACGCCCGCCTGCCCATTTTGGCCCAGGCCGACAACAACTTCAGCTGGCGGCCCTGAGCAAGGTCAGCGCGTCCAAGAAATCCCGGCCCGCCTCGGCGCGGATCTTAAGCTCTTTGCCGTCCCAGTCCGGCACGACCAGCTCCACAGCGTGAAGCATGAGGCGGGCGGCACCCCCCACCGGCCGCTCCCGGCCGTACAAGGAATCGCCGAGAATGGGGTGGCCCAGGCCGAAGAGATGGGCGCGCAATTGATGCCGGCGCCCCGTCACCGGACGCAGCTCCAGCAAAGTCGCGCCGCGCAGGGCCTCAAGGGCCTTATAATAAGTGAGGCTCGGCTTGCCACCCTCGCCCGCGCGGGCAACACCCATGCGCCCGGAGCCGTAGGCCCGCAAGGGGGCGTCTATTTTCCCTTCCCCCCTGACATCTCCAAGGACAACCGCCAGGTAAGTCTTGCGAACTTCGCGCCGCTCAAAGAGAAGACACAGCCGCTTGTGTGCCCGCTCCTCTTTGGCGAACACCAAGACGCCGCTAGCCTCGCGATCCAAGCGATGGACCGCGAAGGCCGGGCGCCGGAGATAAGCCGAAACCTCCTCTTTTAAGGAAGGAGCGTCATCCCTCCCGCGCCCCGGCACCGCCAGCTGCCCGCGGGGCTTGTCCACCGCGATAAGGCGCTCGTCCTCGTGCAGAACGCGGATAGGCATCAGCCCGGGCGGATCGTCATCAGGGTCAGAAGCCACCGGGCCTCGCGCTCGCAGTCGGCCAGAGACTCGTAGCCCATCTCCCGCAAAGGCCTCCCCTCGAGAAGGACAGAGCTGCCGCGGCTCAAGCACGCCCGCGGGGCGCGGCCGGAAAGATCGGCCAGAAGAATCTTGAAATTGCTGAGCGCGGTATAGGCCATGCGCCCCTTCAGGATGGAGTAGTCGAAACGCTCCGCGGCCACGCGCCAGCGCCTTGGGTTGGGGCCGCCCTCGAGGATGTCCAGGAAGAAGACCCAATCCGAGCTCTCGATGACTTTCTCCGCCTCCGGCCGCAGGCCCTTGAGTCCGCCCAAGGGCAGGCCCGTGCCCAGAGAAAGCCCCAGACTTAGAAGCTTCTGGGAAATGCCGGGCCCGCCGGCCTCGAATTTTTGGACGCGCTTCTCCTTGAGGCCCGCCGCCGCCAGGAGGCGGATGCGCCCCCAGTCCAGCTTCTCGCTCGGCTCGGCGGCCCCGAGCCATAGCACCTCGGGGGAAAGCCTCATGGCCGCGGCCTCGCGGGCCTGGGGAAGCTCTTCGACGAGGCTTTGCGGAACGGCCACAAATTCGCTCCCTCCCTGCGAGAGGGCTTGGGCGAGCTCCCGCGCCGAGGCTTCCGCCAGCCCCTGCTCAAGCAATCCCCAAGAGCGGCGCAAGAGCATGAGCGCGTCCTGCGCCGGGATGCCCCTCTGCCGAGCCAAGGCCGGCGCCGCCGCGCTCAAATCCCCGCCGGCCCGGCCCGCGATCACAGCGTATTCCAACGGCTTCTCGGATGGGGCCACGCCCTATTTTATATGATATTGCCTATGTGCCGCGCTTGGCTCGGCTTCATGGCCGTCTCGTTGGGGCTCCTGACCCGCGGACAGGCCTGGGCTTTAAGGGCTCCCTATATCGTCGCTGCGGCCCCGGGCTCCATGACGGTTTGCTGGGAGACCGCCCCCCAGGCCGAGTCCTGCCAAGACTTCAAAAACCTTTCCCCCGGCAAGGAATTCAACTATTCCTTACCGGGCCTCGGCGCAACCTGGACCGCGAAGGCCCTGCCCGGCCCCTCGCAGGAGTTTTCTTTCGCCGCCTTCGGCGATTCCGGAACCGCCAGCCGGGCCCAGAAGAAGATCGCCGCGATCATCAAGGTTTTCGACCCCGAACTGGTCCTTCATTTGGGCGACATCATCTACCCCAAGGGCGACCCGCGCGACTACGACCCCAAGTACTTCGACATATACGGAGAAACCTTGTCCCGCATCCCCTTCTTCCCCGCCATCGGCAACCATGACTACGGCTTTCGAAACGGGGCCCTGGCCCAGCAGCGCTTCGAGGAAGTCTACAACCGGATTTTCCGCCGGCTCAAATATTACTCCTTCGATGCCGGGGACGCCCATTTCGTGTCGCTCGACACCAACAAGGCCTTCGGCAACGAGGCCGCCGCCCCCTTCGGCCCGGGAAGCGAGCAGCGCGCATGGCTAGAGAAAGATTTGGCCAAGTCCAAGGCCAAGTGGAAAATCGTCTTCATGCACGTGCCGGCGTATTCCACGGTGCGCGGCTTGGGAAACAGCGACAGCGTCCGGGACGCCCTGGCCCCGATCTTCGAGAGATACCGGGTGGACCTCGTCCTGGCCGGTCATGTCCACGTCTACGAGAGGAGCCGCCCCATCAACGGCGTGGTCTACGTCAACGCCGGCACGGGCGGGGCCGAGCTCACCTACTCCGATGAGCATGCCGAGTGGCAGGAGAAGCTCATCCTGCGCTACGGACTGGCGCTGGTCAAGGTCAAGGCCTCGGCCCTGGAGCTCAGCTTCATCGACGAGGACGGCAGGATCCGCGACTCCGTCCTCATTTCACGAGAGCGCACGGCCGCGCTCAAGAGAAGCCGCGAGAGCGCCGTCAAGGTCCAGAAAATCATGGAACGCTTGCGAAACATCTTTCTGCCTCCCCTGAAACCGCCCCGTTATTGACAGGATCCCCGCTCAGGGGCTATGCTTGGCCTATATGGCAAACACCAAGGCGCTTTGGGCAAGCATTATCGTCGGATTCGGCGCCGCGGCGGGACTGGCTTTGCGCATGCGCCAGATTCCGACGCATTCCCCTCTCGTCATCCCTGAACCGCCCCCGGCTACGGAGAACGCCCGCCCCCAGGCCAGAGAGCCCTACGCCCCCCCGACTCTTACCTTCGATCAGGGAGACGAAAGAATACGCCAAAGCGCGCGAGAGATTTCTCCGCTTCAGAAGCTTGGGGATTGGCTCAAGATACAAGACTTGATCCGTCGAGCCGCCGCCGCGGTCAACAACATCGCGGAAGGGGCCAGCCCCCGCAACAGCCTCGATTTCCTGGCGCCCAAGAAGCCCTTCTCGATCCGCAGGCAGGGTCAGGGGCTCTACGTCAACCCCCGCTCCTACGCGCGCTACGACGCCGCGGCCGAGGCCTTCTCATCCCTCAACGCCGAAGCCGCCGTCAGGATCCTGGGGGAGCTCCACCCTCTCTTCCAGGGCGCCTGCCGCGAGCTCGGCTGCCGGGACGCCGACTTCAAGCAGACCTTGGTTCGGGCCATCCAGGAACTCCTCAAGACTCCGATCATCGAAGGCCCCATCCCGGTCCAGGCCATGGAAAAGGGAATCTGCTACTCCATCCTTCCCCGCCCGGACGGCAGCTTCGAGCGCCTAAGCGAGGCCCAGAAGCATCTCCTGCGCATGGGCCCCATGAACGCGGCCAAGGTCCAAGCCAAGCTCCGGGAGTTGGCCCGCGCCTTGGGAGTGCCCGAGGAGCAGATTCCCAAGCCCGGCTCCGTTTAGGGCTCGCAATGAAATAATATGACCAACTGGCAGGCCCAGATTCGAGTTGATTTCGAGGCGCGAGGAGGGAGCAATGCCGCAGCGCATTGTGACCGACGAGCAACGAAGAAATCGGCCGAAGATGGGCCTGCCCGGAG
>JACRDN010000008.1 GCA_016218575.1 Elusimicrobiota bacterium | reverse complement strand
TATGATCAATTTGGAGGCCCGAGCTTGAGGCGAGTTCGAGGCGCGACGAGGGAGCATAGCGGTAGCTATGTGACCGAGGAGCAACGAAGAAATCGGCCAAGCTCGGGCTTCCCCGAAGGGGCCGAGCGCTTTTGGGCTGCGCCTGCGTCGCTCGTCGCTCACATACCGCTGCGGGTATGCTCGCTCCTTGCTCCTTGTCTCGCTCCAAAAGCGCTCGGCCAAATTGATCATATTATTACTTGACAGGGCCTTAGCGCCTGGAGGGACCCAATGAAGATGCTTATCGCCGTGTTGGCTTGGTTTTGCTCCTCGGCCGTAGCCGGGGAGAGGTCGTTTCCATACCCGTCGGTGAGCCTCGACCCCCGCATCGAGCTCTTGGCCGTCGTCCACGTCCTGGCCGGAGAGGTTCCGGGTCTCGACGGCTTTGCCCTAAACGACTCGGACTATGCCCGCGAGGTCCGGAGGCGTTTCTGGAGGCTCCGGGGACATCCGGCGGTCGAGGCGTACCGGCGCGCCAGGCTCGCGGGCTTGGACGCCGTGGGCGCCCAACGGATGATGCTGGACTTGGGCGATCCTCCGGAGTTGGCGACTAAGCACGAGCTTCCCTCCGAGGTGGAAAGGCTCGTCTCGCTCCTCAAGGCCTTCGCCCGAGACTGCCGCTTCATGGAATTCTTCAACTCCCACCGCCCCCTGTACCGGAGTTTGGTGGGCGAGGTCGTCTCGGAGATGAAGGACCGGGACTATGCCTCCATGCTTGAGGAGTATTCCGGCCTTGAGGTGCGCGCCCGCTATTCGATGATGCTCTGCCCTTTGCGCGGTCCGCGGCAGGAGGGGAACATGAATCATATCGAATGCTCGGAGGACGGGAAGGCCGGTCATTCTATTTTCGCCACGCTCGGCCCCACGGAGATCCGTTCCGGGATACCACAATTCCAGTTTTGGAACCGGCGCTGGGACCTCTGGCACGAGCTTTCCCATACTTTGCTCGACCGGCGCCTGCGGGATTTCCCGGCAGAGGTGCAGGCGACGAGCGCTCTATTTGCGCCCGTCGCCGATCACTGCTACGGGTTCTGGGCTCAGTGCCTGCGCGAGCACGTGGCGCAGGGTGTCGCCTGGCGCATGCTGGCCTGGGCCAAGCGCGCCGGCAGGACGAAGGAGGATGTCTGGCACCCCACGGCCGAGCAGGAGGAAAAACTGCCTTACCTGCAGGTCGTCATCGACAGGCTGGCCGATTACGAAGCCCGGCGCGACCTCTATCCCACCTTGAATGACTTCTACCCCGAGCTCTTGGAAGCCTTCGCGGAGCTGGCGCGGGCCAAGGAAATTCACGGCAAGGCCGTGCCGCGGCCGCCGCGGCCTTCCGAGGCTTACGCGGTCGAACCCGCCAACTCGGAGTGCCGCAAGGGCGCGCGCGCCTCCCGTGAGCCGGTTCCTCCCCTGTCCCCACCCTCGGCCGCCGCGGGCGAGAAGCTTTCGGTTTCAGAGCTCAAGGCCCGCGGGGTCTGGCTGTTCCTGCGCGGCGAGGCGGCGGAGGCGCTCAAGGATTTCATGCGCGTGCGCGACGCAGCGCCAGGGGACGCGGAGGCGCATCTTAACTGCAGCGTGGCATTGCAGCGCCTCGGCCGCTCGGCAGAGGCCATGGAAAGCGCCGGCCGGGCCATAGCGCTCGCCCGGCCCCAAGGGCCGGGCTCGTTGCTGTTGGCCGAGGCCCTCTCGACCAGGGCCGCTCTTTGGGAAGGCTTGAAGCAGTTCAAGAACGCGCGGCGCGATTATGAGGAGGCTCTGCGCGCGGCTCCTTCCTGGTGGTCGCGTCGGCGGCAGATACAGGCCGGGCTGCGCAAATGAGGCTCGACAAGGCCCTCGCTCTGCTGGAGGGCCAGAAGTGGCTCGACCTCCTATGGGACTGTCCGGCGGTCGCGGGAGACATCCGATTCCTTCGGGAGTTTTTTCTGCCCGAGCACGGCCGCTACAGGAGGCAAGTCTACGAAAAGGCCCTCTTTCTTCTCTCCGCGGAGGGCGACTCTCCGCCCTCCGCGCGCGCGCTGGCGGCGCGGGGCAGGGTGCGCCGCATCCTTGGGGACGCGACGGGAGCGCTCTCGGACCTTGACAGGGCCGCGGCCCTCGATCCGAAGCTCGCGACAGCCTACGCCTTCCGCGGGGAGCTTAAGGCCAGCGCCGGCTCGGCCGGCTTCGCCGAGGATTTCGATAAGGCCTTGGAGCTCGATCCCGGAGCCGGTCCCTTTCATTTATGGAAAGGCTTCGCGCTTTTCTCCTTGGGCCGAAACAGCCCGGCCGCGGTTTGCCTCGATAAGGCCGTCGAGCTCGCTCCGGAGCTTGCCTGCGCCCTGATCGCGCGGGGGATGCTCCGGGAGCGCGAGCATGATCCGGACGGAGCCCGGCGGGATTTCTCGCGGGTGGCCAAGAGCCACCCGCGCTGCCCGGGCATCTATTCCTTGAGGGCGAGCTCCGCATGGAGAATGGGAGACCGGGCCGCGGCAGTGGAGGACGCGCATCGGGCGATCACCCTCCATCCGGAGAATTTGGACGGCTTCGTAAGGATACTCTACCTGGCTTTCGGGATGAGGGGACCTATGGAGAAGGGGCTGGAAAACCAGATCCTTCTGCAAGGCCTGGACACACTCTCAGCCCAAGAGGCCTCGGCCTCTTGGGCTTGCGCGATCCGAGCCGCGATCCTGGGAGCCAGCGACCTCCAAATCGCGCCTTTGCGCCGGGCGCTGGAAGGAGAGCCCGGCAGGGCCTGGGTCAGAGCTTTTTTGGGGCGGGCGCTGAGCGGCCAGCGCCCCGAGGCCAGTCCCTTGGAGGACCCAAGAGAGGGCCTAGCGCAGATGGATCGGGCCGCGGCGCTCGAGCCCGAGTCGGGCTGGATCCGCGCTTGGAGAGCCGAGGTGCTCAAGCGCCTAGGCCGCAAAAAGGAGGCCCTGGAGGATCTGGACCTCGCGGTTTCCTTGGATCCAGAGTACAGGCTCGCCTTCGCCTGGCGCTCCATGCTTAGGGAGGAGTCGGGCGACTTGGCGGGCGCGGCGGCGGACATGTCGAAATGCCTGGAGGCTTTGCCCCGGCCCTCTTTTTACCGGCGCCGCGCTTTCCTCGAGTGGGAAGGTTCGGACTCCGGCCGGCCGCTCGAGGATATAGCGCTCTGCGTCGAGCTTTCATTCTCGGACGCCCTGCTCCACAGCGCCCTCGACTGGCTGGTCCGCGATCCAGCGGCCGAGGCGTTCTCGGCCGAGCGATCGCGCATGCGCGCGCGCCCTCCCGGCCCGCGGGACTGGAAGCGGCTCAAGAAAGCCGTCCCAGCCTTGCGGTCCATCCCAGGAGGAGGCCTCGTGGTGCTGAGCGAGGCTAAGCTGCGCTCCGTGGCCGACCGGGAGCCGCGGCGCAGGGCCTTGGCCCTGGCTTGGCTGGGGCGCTCGCGCCTCATGGCCGGGCGCGCGCGGGAGGCTCTGGCCGTCCTCGACCAGTCCTTGGAGCTTTCCCCCGACTCGTTCCTGGCTCGCGCTTGGGCGAGCGATGCCTGCCGCGGGACGGGGGATTTCGAGCGCGCCTTGGTCGAGGCCGACCGGGCGCTTGCCCTGCGCCCGTCATACATCCCCGTGCGCCTCGGCCGGGCGGCGGCCCTGTGGGCCTTGGGAAATTTCTCGGGATGCGCCCAAGAGGTCTTGTCGGCCTGCCGCAGGCACCCGGAGTCCGCGGCGATTTTCTGCCTCTGGACGCGCTGGACGCTTCCCGTCCTGTGGCGGCCGCGCTCGGGCCTGGAGGCGGAGGGCCGCCTGGCGCTGGTGGAGGCGGCTTTCCGCGCTGGATTCTCGCGAAAGGCCCTGGCCTTGGCGCGGGGCCTATCCGCCGCGGCCCTGGGGCCGCGGGGCCGGCGCCTCCTCGACGCCTTACGGGCCGCGGCGGACAGGGCCCGGCCGGCCGGAAGGGCGCTCTGATGCCGGCGGTTTTGGAGGTAGACCCCAAAGTGGAGCTGGTGGCGGTTTTGGAAGGCCTGGCCGAGGCTGGACCCTGCGCCGCCTGCGGCCCGAGTGGGTATTGGGAACGCGCCTCCGCGCTCGGACGAGAGCACGAGGCCTGCCGGCTTTTTGGCGCCATGGGGCCGGGAGATTGGAGGCACCGCCACCCCGCCTTGGTTATCCTGGACTTCAGCCCGCCTCCCGCCCTCGAGGTGTCCGTTTCCGCGGGCCACTACGGCCGCCAGGCCGGCCAGGATCCGGTGAGCCGGCTTCTGCCCGCGCTGCGCGCATTCTGCCGGGAGGGGGGCTTCCAGAAATTTTTCGATAGTGAGAGGCCCTTTTACGAATCGCTGCTCGAGCCGTTGCGGGAGTCGCTGAACCGGTTGGATATAGAGGCTCCGGTCTTCGATTATTTGGGGATGCGCTCGACCGTGCGCTATCATTTCATCCTCTCGCCCCTGTATCACGGCTGGGCCATGCACAATGTGCTCCACCCTGGGGCGGACGGCTCCTGGGATATCTACACCATCTCCGGGCACAGCCGCGTGGAAAACGGCCGCCCCCGGGCGGAGCTTAAGCCCGACATCTTGATCAACGCCTGGCACGAGGTCTGCCATACTTTGGTGGACCGCGTCACGCAGTCGCACCGCGGAGCCTTGGAGCCCCTCTCCGGCCTTTACGCCCTGATGAGCGGCACCGCCAAGAACAAATACCAGGGGCCGCCCGGCTGGCTTCACATGGTCGATGAGCACGTGATCCGCGCCATCACCGCGCGCCTGGCCGCGGCCAGGCGCGGGGAGGAGGAGGGCCTGCTTTGCCTTTCCCGGGAGAAAAAGGAAGGCTTCGCCTTGATCGGCCCGGTTTACGAGATCCTCAAGGAGTATGAGGCCGCGCGCGGGCGATATCCTTGCCTGGCCGATTTCTATCCCAGGATCATCGAACTCTTGAGGCGAGTGCGGGGGGCCTGATGGCGTTCAAGAACGGCTTCCTCCTTTCGGCGATCCAAGCCCTATCCTGGGCTATTTTCCTCGGCCTGTGGGGCCTGGTGGCGGCCTCGGACTACAAGCAGCGCAAGATACGCCACCGGCATCTGGCCTTCGGCCTGAAATTCGCTCTGGTCTGCTACGCCCTGATGCTGGCGAGCACGGCCTTGGGAGAGAGGGGGCTTGTCTCCGTCTATTACCATTGGAATTTCTACTCGGACCTGGGGGGGTATCTCGCCAGCACGGCCGTCGCGGCCATGGCCCTGTGGTGGGCCAGGATATGGCCGGCCGGCGACACGAAGCTCTTCCTCTTCCTGGCCGCGGTCTACCCCATGATGAAGGTCTCCTCCTCCTTCCAGTCCGGATGGCTCTTCCTTTCGGTGCTGATCAATATCTTCCTGCCGGCCTGTGCTGCGATTTTTCTTCAGGCCGCGCGCCATGTCTGGAGGACGAGGCTCAGGCACATCAAGGAGTTCTGGGCCCAGATGGGCCTGCGGCGGTGGCTCGGCTACGTCCGGGAGAAATCCCGGGAAGTCCTGCTCGGCGCTCTAGGCGAGGCCCGGGAGGACTGCGCCTGGGCCCGCCAAAACCCCGGGGCGGTGCTCCTCAAGGCCTGCGGCTGGGTGCTCTCCATGGTCGTCATGGCCGCGCTTTCCTGCGCGGTCAAGGATTTCCTGGGATCGGCGCTCCTGAGGACCCTGTTTTGTTTTGCGGTCCTCTACCTGGCCAACCGCCTGCGCTCCCTCATAGGGCGGACTTACGGCTGGATTCCGGCCGTCTTCCTCATCGTATTCCTCGCGATCCGGCGCCCGGAGTTCCTGGGTCCGGAGCTGTGGAGGGCTTTTGGGGCGTTGGCGGTTTTCTCGTTGTTTCTCCAGCTTGGGATCAAATGGACGGTGGGCTTGATGGCGGGCCAGGTCCTCATGCTGGCCTTGCCCTTCGTGGGGCTTCTGATGGGGCTGATCCCCCGGGGGCTTGCCTCCCGCTTCTCCTCATTTTTAGGAGCCGGGCCGGTTTTGGCCTGGGCCCTCCAATTCCTTCCGTTGGCGTGTCTCGGCGTTTTTTTCGGGCTCACCTGGACCTTCGTGCGGGCTTGGGACAACGAGGACCATCCCGACATTCCCAGGGACAAGATCCTTTCCTACATGGTGCTTCACCACAGCTTTCTCTCCCAGCTCGCGCAGGACGAGGACTTCCACGCGGAGCATTTCTCCGCGCCTTACGCCGACGGCTTGACCGAGGAGCAGGTGGTAGCGCTCAAGGCCTGGTGTGCCTCTCACGGCATCGAGACCGTGCCGTTGGCCACGACCATGGCTTTCTCGCATTGGATTTTCCTGGGTTATTTTATAACATGCCTTCTTGGGCGCCACGTCCTGTCCCTGATCCTATGAGGCTCAACGAGAAATCCTGGATTTACGGGGGTGGAATCACTCCGGAATGGAAATGGATTTTCCGGCGCCGGACCCGCGAGGCCCTGGCCGGGCTCAAGGCCGCGGCCAAGGACTATCCCAGAAGGGCTCCGCCCGCGGCCTTTAAACGCGCCTACCTGCGCGGGCTTTCCTACGTCATCGAAAGCTCCGGCCCCGAGCGCGACGCCATCCTCTCCCACCCGGCCCTGGATTATTGGCTCTTTCTATGGGATAAGCACTTCGCCGCCGCTCCCCGCGGACCGGAGGATTGGAGCCTGCACTTCGGATTGTTCCAGGGATTCGCGGCCGCCTTGGCTTTGAAGCGGGGCGCCTCCCTGCGCCTGGAGGGCCTGGTGGATCCCTCCGGCCGGCTCGCATTGTACGGCAGCCCCCTGCGCCTGGATTATCCCGCCTCCGCGGCCGGCAAGACGGTGCCGCTTGCCCTTGGAAAGGGCCGGCTCGAGGCGGGTGGCAAGACCGCCCGCCCTTGCGAGGAGATCCTTCCCGGCATTGAATTTGAGGATCGGGCCTGGCTTATCGCCCATGGGGTGACCATGCACGGCCTGGCCCATCCGGAGGGGGAGGCGCGCGAGCGGTTTTGCGCGGCGCTGCGAAAGGCCCTTTCCGACATGGAAGCCCGAGCTCCGGGCCTTTTCGGGGAATTTCGGGACATGGTTCGAGTGATCATACCGCTTGAGAACTCGATGGGTTTTGGCAGTGTCAGCTCCTCCTACGTGAATTTGCGCGGGGCCATCTGCCTGTCGCATTCGGGTGATCCCCTGCTCCAGGCCGAGACCTTGATCCATGAGTTCTGCCACCAAAAAATAAATCAGCTCCTCGTGGCCGAGCCCCTGCTTCTGCCGGGACAGGGCGGTCAGGTTTTCTATTCCCCGTGGAGGCCGGACGCCCGCCGCCTGCGCGGGCTTCTCCTGGGGGCGCACGCCTTCCTGAACGTGGCCGGATATCTTCTAAGCGCGGTTTCGAACACTTCCTATCGAGAGAAGGCATCGGTGGACTCCATGCTCAACGTGGCCCAACGCCTCTTCCAGGTCGAAACGGCCTTGCGCTCGCTGGCTTTCTACGGGGCCTTTACCGAATTCGGCCGGGAATTCCTCCTGGGGATGTGGAGGGAGCTAGGGTTCCTGTTCCACGGCATGCAGTGGTTTCCACCGGCCCTGGTGGATGAGGCCCGGGAAAACTGCTTGAAGCACCGCAAGGAGCACTCCTTGTTCGACACGGGATTCCACAAGAGCGCGGAGTTCGAGGACAAAGTGGGCCGCGCGCCGTTCTTGAGCCCTGGAGGGAGCGCGGCGGCGGCCGCGCCGCTCTCCGTGGAGGCGGCGGCTTGAACCGGGTCGAGCGAGACGAGTGGCTGAGAGCCCTCCTTGAATCCTTTCCGGCGCTGGAATGCGGGGAGTTGAAGGCTTTCCTCGGACGATTGGACGAGGTTTGCCGTGAGGGCTCTTGGGAGCTGATGCTGTCGAGCATCGGGCCGGCAAAAAAACTGGGCTTTCGCTATGGAGGCGGATCGGAGAATTACGCCTCCTGGTCTGCCGCTGCCGCCCGGGTCCTGGGGCTCTCCAAAATGGGCCCCAGGTGCTGCGCCCCCGCGCCAGGTTTTCCTTGGCTCGAGCTCGTATGGGACCCAGCCGCGGACCGTTTTGTTTCGGGGTCCGTTCTTTCCGCCAAGTCCGCCGGCCAAGACCGCGCCTTCTCTCCCGGGATGATGGGTCACCCGGAGCTCAAGGCGGCCTTCGCGGCCCTCCACCGCCTGCATCCGGTCGCGAGCATGGCGCGCTCGGCGGATTGGTGGGCTGTTCGCTTCGCCGAGCCCCTGTCCTGGCCCTCCTTCCTTGCTCTCGACATTTCAGCGCCGTTCGCCGGGCATTCCTCCTTGCTCTCGTTTCTCCTCCTCAATCGCAGGGTTTCGGAGCTTAAGTTCACGGAGGACGAGCTTTGGGCCTGCGCCGGAAAGTGACCCTTTTTCTTCTCCTGGCGCGCTCCGGCGCGGCCTGGGGGAGCTCGAATCTCTCCGTCGCCGTCGATCCCCGCTTCGAGCTTCTGGGCGCGGTCCAGCGCCTAGCGGGGCTGGGGGAGTCGTCGGAGGGAATCTATCCGGAGCCGTCCTTGGTTCGAAAGCGCTTCGCGGCTTTTCGCTCGCATCCCGCCGTGAAGGCCTATGCGGCCGCGGCCTCGAGGCGCCCGAGCGAGGAGGCCTTCGGCATCATTTTTTTCTTTTTAACCGAGCCCCCGGTCCTGGCCTGGAAGGTTCCGCGCGCCAGACTCCCCCAGGGCTTCATTGAGTCGCTCGGAGGAATCGGAGCGGTCGAGAGCTTCCTCGTGGAAATGCGCGATTTCGCCAGGGCCTCCAAGTTCATGGAATTTTACCGCGAGCATTCCAGGGGCTACGCGCGCTACGAGAGCTTGGCCCGCCAGGAGCTGGACGGGACGGACTATTTGGCCTTGATGCAATCATACCTGCGCCAGGATCTTGACTGCCGCATGACCGTCATCCTTCCCCTTCTCTACAGCCGCAGCCGCTTCACTTCCTTCATATGGCCCTACCCCTACCAGGGCCCGGGAAGAAAGGGCAAGGGGCCTTTCTCGGTTTTCACCATTCACGGCCTGCCGAATATCCGGGACGGTCGGCCTTATTTCGGCCTCGGCGATTTCTTCCAGGACGGAGACGGCTATAAGCCCTTGTATATCCCCGTGGAATGGGGATTTGTCGACTCGGAGGAGAAGATCAAGGGGCTCTCGGCCCTTTACGGGCCGGCGGCCCGGGATTGCCCGCCCTCCTGGGAGGCCTGCGCCAAGCACTTGGTCATTTCCGCGCTGAGCCTGCGCATAAGCAAGCGCCTCCTGGGCCGGGATATACCCCTCCCGCAGTCTCCGGCGCAAGCCTACGTGAAGGCTCTGGCCTCCCGATTGGTCGAGTTCGAGATCCAAAAGGCGCGTTATCCCAACTTCCAATCCTTCTTCCCGAGGCTCGTGGACGAGATGAAGGCCCTCGCCGCTTCCCCATGAAAATTTTCTCCCGGGCCTCGGTCCAGAACTCCGAGCAGGGGGCCGAGCGCATCATTAAGCTCATGCCCAAAGACGCGGCCAAGGCCGCGCGTCGGGTCCACGAAACGCTGAAGAAGGCCAGGACCGGCATCGTCCGCTACAAGACCGCGGCGGAGAATTTAAGGCCCCTGGACGAGGCGCTCCTGGCGCATCCCAGATGCGGAGCGTTGATGATATTCCGGGGTTTCGTCAAGCGGGTGGCCAACCGCTACGAGGACGCGGCGGCGGAAATCTCGCGCGGGATCGCGCTCCACCCGGAGGAGCCTCAGGGGCACTTTTGGCTGGCGACCGCCTTGGGCGCCCTTGGGCGTTTCGCCGATGCGGTGGAAAGCCTCGACCGGGCCGTGGGCCTGGCCCCGGAATGCGCCGAGTACTACAAACTGCGCGGCCAGGCCCAGGAAAAGCTGGGGCGCCTGGAGGCCGCGGTCTCGGATTTCGACAAGGCCATCGCCTGCCGTCAGAATTACGATTGGGCCTACATCGGCCACGGCGTCTGCCAGGCCCGGCTCGGGCGCTTGGACGAGGCCCTGGACGATCTCGACAAGGCCATCGAGCTCTCGCAGCAGGAGGAATGGGCCTTCCTCAAGAGAAGCCTGATTCGCCGCCGCCTGGGAGACATCCTGGGCGCGGTCGAGGACGTCAACCGCGCCTGCGACCTCAACCCCACCTGCGAGTGGGTCCAGGGCAAGATGCCCAAGGATGAAAAGGCCCTGCTGGAGGCGAACGGACTTCTCGATGGGTGCCTTGCCGAGCACCCGGAGGCCGTCTGGGCGCGGGCCTGGCGGGGGCAGACGCGCCTCAAGCTGGGCGATTTCGCCGGGGCGCGCCAGGACCTGGAGCGCGCCCTTTCGGGCGAGCTCGGCAAGCGGCGCGCCTGGGCGTTGGCTTGGCGGGGGGAGTCGGCGCGCCGACTCGGGGATCTCGACCAAGCCGAGAAAGACCTGGATCAAGCCGCGGCCGAGCGCCCCGATTATCCGCAGGCCTTCCTTTGGCGGGGATGCCTGAGGCTGGAGCGGGGCCGGCCCGAGCCGGCCCTGGTGGATTTCAAGCGCTCCGCCGAACTTAATGACCGTTTTCCCGAGATACATTTCTTCATCGGCCGGGCCCTGGAAGCCCTGGGGCGCTCCAACGAGGCTTTGGCCTCGTACGATGAAGGCCTCAAGATCGGCCCCGGAAACGGGGAGCTGTTGAAGGCCCGGGCGGCCCTCCGGGGACGCCAAGGCGATGCCGTAGGCCAGGAGGAGGACCTGCGCCAATACTACGAGAAAATCAGCGTCTCGCCCCAATATTGGCGAGGGACCTACGGCGAGCTCATAGACGAGGCCGGCCCGGAAGTAGCCGGCCGAGTCTGGGAGAGCCTGCCCTTGCCTGCTCAGCTTCTTCGGGAGGATGCGCGCGAGGCGGCCGCGGCACTTCTGGCCTTGCGCGGCGCCAACCTTCGCCAAGCCGGGCGCTTGGACGAGGCCTTGGCTTCTTTTAAGGAAGCCCTGAGGCTCAAGGCCAGGCCCATCGTCTCCGTGGACGCGCGCATCGAGCTTTTGGCTGCGGTTCAAGGACTTATCGAACCCGGCCCCTTGCCGGCTTTTTTGGAGAAGTCCTCCCCCGACGTCCTCGAGTACGCGCGGGAGTCGCGCAGGAGATTCGCGGCGTTCTCCGGGGACCCCGCCTTGGCCGCGGTTCGCGGATCGCTGCAGGAGCCAGCGGCCTTCCGTTGGTTTCAGGTGGCCGGAACCCTTCTCAAGGCCTCTGCCTTGCCCAGGCTCGAGTGGGCGGCGGTTCCGGGTCCCAACGGCAGGGACGCGGCTCTTCTCGGCGCCCTGCGCTCCTTGGCGGAGCGCTCCCGCTTCCTGGAGTTCTTCGACCCGTGGCGCGAGCGCCTGTCGCGCTGGGCGGCTCCCGTGAGGGAGGCCCTCGCGGGAGAAGATTATTCGGCCGGCCTTTCATGCTACCTTGGAGTCGAGGTCAAGGCGGACTTCATCGTGATGGTCTCGCCCCTGGCCTTCAGGACCTCCTACAGCGACCAGGCGCAAAGGCCGGGCGGAAGAGCCGAGAGCTGGACCGTCATCTGCCCGTCGGACCCGGAGGCGGGGCTCTGGGACGGGATCAGCCCGGTCTCAAGGCCGCTCTTCCAAGCCAAGGCCTGGCACGAGCTCTCCCACGCGGTCATGGACGCTTGGGCGGAAAAATACGCCGAACGAATCGGAAATTTCTCGCGGCTTCATGCCCGGATCTCCGGGCACGCGCGCAGGTCGGGGTGGCTCGACTGCTTTTCCGAGCATCTGGTCCTGGCACCCAGCTGCCGCCTGCTCAGGCAAAAAGAGGGAGCCGGGGCGGCCGAGGAAATCGAACGGGCCTACCTGCGCTCGGGCTACGCCTTCCTGGGTCCGGTGTTGAAGGGCCTTGAGGAGTACGAGGCCTCTCGGGAGCGCTACCCGAGCCTGGAGGATTTCTACCCGCGCTGGCTGAACGTCCTGGAGAGGCTGTAGGAGGCGGCGGGGGGAGTATAGTATGATTGAGTTTAGCGAGGTGAGAGCATGACCCAGACCGTCGCCGGAATTCGGGGATTTTACAACGTCATCATCAAGGCCTTGGACGTCGAGAAGGTGGCGCGCTTTTACTCCGGAGTCCTCGGCCTGCCCGTGCACCACGACTGTCCGGACTGCGTCGTCCTTAATTTGGGCCAGGACCAATGGCTCGTGATCCACAAGGACCGCAAGGACATCGAGGACTTGAAGGGGGCCGGCGGAGCCAGCGCGTCTCGCTGCGGCTTCGGCTTCAGGGTGGACGACGTGGACGCCCTCTACGAGCGGCTCAAGGACAAGGTGAAGTTCCCCAAGCCTCCGGCCGACGAGGAGTGGGGGGCGCGCTGCGTCACGGGATTCGACCCAGAGGACAATAAGATCGAGTTCATCCAGGAGAAGCGCAAGCCCTGAGCCGCTTCAGGGCTTGCGCGGCAGAGAAAGTATTTCTTTCCGGCTGTCTCGAATCCTGGCATTGAGCTCCTTGCCCCCGAGCCCCGCCGCCAGGGCCGAGTCGTAGAGCTTGAGGGCTTGCCTTAGGCGCCCCTGGGACTGGTATATCGAGCCGAGGCTCATCAGGGCTTGCGGCCCCTCCGGGTCGAGCCTGACCGCGGCTTCCAGGCTTTTAATTGCTTCCGCGACATTCCCGCTACGGTACAGGCATATCCCCAAATCCTTGAGATATTCGGCGCGCGGCGGCGCGCGGCGGGCGAGCCCATTCAAGAGACGCAGGGCGGTCTTTAGGTCTCCCGCCTCCTGGTAGCCCAAGGCGGCGGCGTGCAGGTCCCCGGGGGCGCGGGCCGAGCTCATGGCCTTGGCCAGGAACTCGAGGGCCAGCCGCCGGTTTTTCGCCCTCAGCGCGGAGTAGGCCTGCGCGGTCCAGAAGGGTTGAAGGCGCGGCGCCGAGCTCTTTTTTAGGTGGCGCGGCGCGGCCGGCGGTGTTCTCGGAGACTGCTCCAATCCCAGGGCTCTCATAGCCGCGCGGATATGTCGGGACTCCTCTTCTCTCCCAGGGCCTCGGGCGCGGGCCAATCCCTCGGTGAAGCTCCGGCGCGCGCCGTCGCGATCCCGGAGCAAGGCCAGCGCGACGGCTTGGCTTGCCCATAGGCGGGGAAGGGCGGGATTCAAGGCCAGGGCTCTGGAGTAGAAGCGGCCAGCCTCCTGAAGGTTGCCGCGAAGGGATTCGATCTCGCCCAAATGCCAGTAAAAAAGGGAAGGATCTGTATTGACGGCGGGAGCTCCCCAGGGCCCCGCGTTGGCCGCGGCGCTCGCCGCGGCCCTCTTCACCAAGGCGGGGAGCGCTTCAGGCTCGGTCCGTTTCCCGAGGGACGCCTCCAGGAAGACGACGGCCCGGTGCGACAAGGATCGCCGGTTCGGCGCGGAGATCTGGTTGAAGGCGTATTCAAGGGTGGTCCAGCTTCCCCGGGCACCGGGGCAAGCCTCGAGCGATTTCATCTCCGGCTTCTTTCCCATGCTCTCGATAACGGCCGCCGAGACCAGGGCGTTGCAGGGGCTCTTCCAGTGAACGGCGTCGTCGAACATGTCGAGGCCCGGCAGTCCCGGAAATGCCTTCCTTTTGAACAGGGCGTCGGCGTCCGCCAAAATGGCTCCTTCCTCGCGCGAAACGCGCTTGATAAGCCCCCGGCAGGAAGAGCCACAGCGCAGGTCGTCTGGTTTGCGGTCCAGGTCAATGGAGCGTTCGTAGTCCCTGCGGGCGTCTTCAGCAAGGCCGCGCCTTTCCTCAGATCTCCCGGCATAGAAGAGGCCCAGAGCGGAACCCGAGAGCCTTAGCTCGGCGGCCGCCTCCCGATGCCGGCCTTGAAGGTGGAGCACCCAGCCCTTCACGAAGCGTTCGTCCGCCGGGGCAGGTCCGGTCGGGGGGGCGTCCCTGTAATTGAGGGGAGGCACTACCACCACCGCGGGGACTCCCTTGAGGCGGGCCTGGCGGAGCATCTGGCGGAGGTTGGCGCCGAAGGCCGCTTCCATCTCGGCGTAAGGCCGCGAGGGGGGACCGGCGGAAAATTTATCGAGGAGCGCTTGGTAGGCCTTGAGCCGGGATAGGCGATCCTGGACCTTGAGCAGCCACAGGGGGACCGGGGGCGTGCCGGCGGCTTCGGTGAATCCCATGAGGATGACGATGAGATCCGGAGAATAGGCGAGAACCTCCGATTCGAGCATTAGGGTCCGGAAGCTGTCGTAGCCGCTCATCCCGCAGTTAAGGAGCTCTATCTCTTTGAAGGGCGAGGCTTTCCCCAGCATTTCCCGAAAGCCTCCCTCGCGGCTTTCCCCGAAGAGCTTGGCGATGGAGCTTCCTAGGATGAAAATCCGAAAGGCGTCCTTGCCCTTACGGATGGGGAAGGAGCCGTTGGCCGCTCCCGGACGTCGGGAACGGTAAATTTCGGGGTTGTCTTTATCGGGCGAGAAGAACGGTTCAAAGATATCCTCGTAATAATAACGCCGCGAAATCGGGTCGTTGACTGCCTGGGCCAGAGCTTGTCCGACGCCGCGGGAGAGAAGTAGGGCCGCTACGATCAGCTTCTTCACCCATGGATGATATAATCAAGGAAGGGGCCGGGGCAATGTAATATATAATGGCTCGCCAAGGATGCGAAAAACTGCGGCGCCTCTCCTCTTCTCCATCGCCATGGCGGAGGCGTTTCTGCGGCTCGGCTTTCTCCTCGTCCAGAATTACGACGTCGAGATGTGGAAATACTCCCAGCTCCTCAAGCGATCGGTGGGCGACGCCCGCTCCCACGTCCACCGTCCCGGAGCCTCGGCTCGGATCATGGGGGTGGAGGTCCGCATCAACTCCAAGGGCTTGAGGGGGCCGGAAAAGGCCTACGACAAACCCGCCGGGGTCTACCGCGTCCTGGTCCTCGGGGATTCCTTGACCTTCGGCTTCGGGGTCGCTCAGGATAAGACTTTCTGCCGCAGGATCGAGGAGGCCTTGAACCGCGGACCGCGCCGCCCCGCGGGGCGGCGCTACGAGGTGATCAACGCGGGCGTGGGCAATTACGGCACGGCCCAAGAGCTGGCCTATTTGCGCCAGGAGGGTTATAAATACCGGCCCGACCATATCATTCTGGCGTTCTTCATCAACGACGCCGAGAGCGCCCAAAAATACCGGCTTAACTTCCTGGCGCGGCACTCAATGATCTGCGTGGTCGGCAAACTCATGGCCCGGGCTTGGAAGGTGAGCCGTTCTCCCGGGCGTCAGTACGCCGCCTACTACAATTCGCTTTACGCGGGGGAGCGCTGGCCGCGCTACAAGGCCTTGCTGGAAGAGGCCGCGGACCAGGCGCAGGCGCTCGATGCCAAGCTCACCGTTCTTCTTCTGCCCGACCTCCATGAGCTTAAGGACTACCCTTTTGCCCCTATCCATCAGCGGATAAGGCGGGTCTTCGAGACCCGGGGCTGCGTCGTTATCGACGCCCTGGAGGCCTTCGGCGGCGAGGGGGAACCCCACCGGTGGTGGGTGGCCCGGGATGACACGCATCCCAATCAAGAGGCGCACCAGGTCATTGCCGAACTCGTCCTGCAAAAGATTAAATTATGATCCGGGTCATGGAAATCCTGAAAAAAGTCTTCTCCTTTCTCTGGCGGCTCAGGGCATGGTGGGGGCTTGCCCTGCTGGCCCTCGCCGCGGCCGCCGCCGCGGTCGTCTACCTGGCCCTGCAAAACCCTGTCGGTCCGTTTCGCTATGTCCAGTTTTAAGCGCAGGGCCTGGAGCGGGGTATTCTTTCTCTCTATGGGTCTTGCCGGCGCGGCAGAGGGCCGCGAGGCAGCGTTCCCAAGCCCTGAAGAATTGGGGGCGGCCCTCGACAAGATAGACGCTTTTTTCCCGTATCTGCGCCGCAAAACCCTCGCCAAGTCCGAGGAGGTCGAGCTCGGCAAGCAGCTGTTTTTCGATCCGCGGCTTTCCGTCAACAATGCGGTGAGCTGTGCCTCCTGCCATCAGCCCGGCCTGGCCTGGTCGGACGGCTTGCCCAGGGCCAAAGGCTTCAACCACCAGGAGGGTCCGCGCAACACTCCGAGCCTGCTCAACGTCCACTACAGCAAGCTGCTCTTCTGGGATGGGCGAGCCAAGAGCATCAGCGAAGCCGTCCTGAGCGCCATCCGCAACCCAAAGGAGATGAACCAGGGCTTGGAGGCTTTGGACTCCAAGCTTAGGGCGATCCCGTTCTACGCCCGAGGTCTGGATAGGCTTTACGGGCGCAAGGAAAATCTTCCCGCCCTCGCCGCGCGCGCCCTCGAGGCTTTCGTGGCTTCATTGGAGCAGGAGCCGGACAGCCCATTCGACCGCTTCCATGAGAAGGGCGCGCCCATGCAGCCGGCCGTGGCCCGGGGTCTCGTGCTTTTCACTGGGAAGGCCCAATGTCTGCGCTGCCACGCGACACCGGACTTCTCGGACGGCAATTTTCACAATATCGGATTAAAATCCCCGATGCCGGACGAGGGGCGCTCCGCCGTCCTGCCGGGGCCGGCCAGCAGGGCCGCTTTCCGGACCCCTTCCCTGCGCAACGCTGCTCTAACCGCGCCCTACATGCACGATGGCAGCCTGCGCACTCTGAGGGAGGTGGTGGATTTCTACGACCGCGGCGGCGACGAGGCCCAAGGCCGGGATCCCGCCATAAAGCCCCTGGGGCTTTCCGCCGAGGAAAAGGAGTTTCTGGTGGCGTTCCTCGAGGCCCTCACAACACCTCCAAAGCCCGCCGTCGTGCCGCAGCTGCCGGCGCCGAGCTTTGAGGAACGCCCGCATGCAACGGCAGGGGGAATTTCTGCGGCTCATCAAGGGGTCGCCCATAACGGCAACTCTCCCGGGCCTTCTTTATTAAGGAAAGCTCTGACATGCCCCCATCCCTTCAGCGTGGAGGCTCTTCTGAGAGAAGCCTCTCCGCCGCCATGGGAGCAGGAGAGCCTTAGGGCTTTCAATGACCTAGCTTTGCCACGGGCCGCGCTTTATTTCCGCTATTTGGCCTTGGCCAAGGGGGATCCCAGGGTCTGCTCGGCCTTGGCCCCCTTCCGGAAGGTCTTCACCGGCCAATCCGTCCCGCACGACGAGGCTTGCCGGGAATGGTATCATGAGATGGCCTTCGCGCGGGCCTTGGCGGGACGAACAGAAGACTTCCCTCGAATATGCCGTGATTCCCTGAGCCGCCAACCGACGATGGGTCCGAACGACGCCGAATTCTTGTGCGGGCTTCTGGAGAAGAATATGGAGAGTCCCTCGGCTGTCTGCCCAAGCCTGGTCCCCCGCTACTACGGCCCGCACCAGGTGCGGGCCTGCGCCAGGGGCTTTAAGGCGTACGAGGGAGAGGCCTCCGCATGCGACGGTTTGAGGGGGACTTTCGATCTCTATGCCGAGCGCTGCCGGGGCATCGCCCTCTCGCGCAAGGCGATCGCCTCGGGCGACGCGGGAGTCTGCGCAGACTCGGACGTCTGCCGGGCCCTGGCGGGCCGCGGGATGGAGTTGGCCGCGGCCATCAGCCGAGGCCTGGAGGAGAAGCTTTGCCACTGAGCTTCCTGTTCGTCGCCGCCTTTGCCGCTGCTGCCCAACCGGAGGCGGCCTGCCGCAAGGAATTTTCCCTGGAGAAGGCTTTGGCTCGCGCGCCTGAGCTCGCCGAGTACGCGCGGCTCTACCTCGCCTGCCGGGCATTCACTCTCGACAACCCCAATATCTGCGAGGAGTTGGCCCCCCTGGACCGAAAGGCTTCCGGCCGTTCTCCAAAACCATGGCCGTTTCCGCTGGTCTACTCCTGCAAAAGAGACTGCTATCTCTGGATGTTCGACCGCGAGCGGATCACCCGCGGCGCCCAGGTCCTCGAGGCCTGCCTGCGCGAGAACTCCCACCGCATTCCGAGCGACGGAGGCCCCTTCAAGGCGGGAACCTTTCGCAAGGCCTGTCCGATCGTGGCCCGCTATTTCCGATCCGGGGGAGATCCGCGCGCGGCCTGCTCGGAGCTTCTCCCTTATTACCGCTATGCCCCCGATCTCGAGGATTGCGTTGGCAGGCTCCTCTACGCTCGGGGCGAGGACCCAGCGGTATGCCCGCGCCTCCTCCCGCCGCCTTTCCCCAGGAGATGTCAGGATCTTGCGACCTACCACCGGGCCTACGACGCCCGCGATTTGAAGCTCTGCGGAGAATCGGCGTATTGCCGCCTGCTGATGGGTGCAAGCCCGGCTCTTTGCGAGCCCATGCTGGAGGACGTAAAGGCGCGCTTTTGCGCTGGGGTGGAGCAGTCATGAACTCGGGGAAGGTCTGCGTTCTGGCCAGCGGAGGCCTCGACAGCTCGGTCCTCATCGCCGATCTTTTGCGCCGGGGCCATGAAGTGAGGCCGCTCTACGTCCGGAGCGGATTCGGCTGGGAAAAAACCGAGGAGGCCTGGCTTAAGAAGTTTCTTAGGGCGCTGGCATGTCCTGGCCTGAGGCCTCTTGCGATCCTGGAGGTTCCCATGCGCGGCCTGCTTGCAGGCCACTGGAGCCTGACCGGGCGGGAAATTCCCCCGGCGGGCAGTCCCTGCGAGGACGTGTACCTGCCTGGAAGGAATTTGGTTTTACTGAGCCATGCCGGCATGTATTGCGCGCGCCGGGGCATACCCGTCGTGGCCTTGGCCATCCTTAAGGGCAATCCCTTCCTTGACGCCCGCCCGGCGTTCTTTAAGTCCATGGAAATAACCCTCGATGCCGCGCTCGGATTTCGGATCAAGATCATGGCCCCCTACAGGCGCAGGAGCAAGCAGGACGTGGCGCGCCTGGTCCCGGGCTTTCCCGCCGAATTGACTTTTTCCTGCCTCAGGCCCCAGGGCCTGAGGCATTGCGGGCGCTGCAGCAAATGCGAGGAGCGGGAAGCGGCTATCTCCCGATTTCCGCCGTCTTGACGGCGAGGGTCGAGATTCCCGGGAGAAGCTCGCCCTTCTCGTCTTGCAGCTGGTCCTTGATCCAGGTCAGCGGCTGGGGCTTGTGGGCTACCTCCAGGAAATTCCGGCAGCCCGCCTCATAGGCCGAACGGACCGCGGCCAGATGCTTCTCGCAGGAGTCGGCCTGCTCTACAAGCAATTCCTTTATCCTTTGAGGATCCCTCTCCCGCCGTCCGGAAGTGCCCATAAATAATGAGACCCGGGGCGAACGAAGTTCGACCCGGTCGAGAGCTAGTTTTAGGGATTCCTTGCAAGAAGTGAACGCGCTAGTATGGTAAGGTCCTTCTACCTTTAAAATTCTTATCTTCACCGGCCACCCCTCTTGCTCCGCTTTCGCCGCGAAGGCCTGCAGGTTGGCGAGGGTTCCTCCCAATACGCCCCGGCCGACGGTGTTGTGGAGGGCCAACTCGACGCCGGAAAAGGCCTTGAGCTCACCCACGGCATCGTCCAGGACTTCGGTGGAGATGGCGGCAAGTCCCATGGGGACCGTAAAGCTCCTGCAAACGTCGGAGAAGGCTTGGGCTCGGGCGCGGATGAACACTCCGGAGTCCTCCACGCTCAAGCATCCGGCGGCCACCAGGGCAGCCACGACTCCCATGGAGTGGCCTACGGCCCCATCCAAGGCCAGGCCCGGATGAGCGGCCTTATAGGCGAACCAGTGGCCCAGGTGATGGGCGTGGATGGCGCGTTGGGCGTTGAAGGTGAGGGCGAGCTCGGACTCCGGCATCCCGGTCGTGATGTATTCCAGGTCCTCGCCCAATGAAGGCTTAAGCCTCTTGAGAACGTCCCGCGCGGCGGGAAGCTCCCACAACTCCCGGCACATGCCGGTCTCCTGGACGGATTGCCCGGCGAACATCACGCAGTATTTTTTATCCATGGAGGTCATGAGATCATGAACGAGCAGGCCGTAAAGCGGCCTGAGTGAGATAGGGAAAGCCCCCAGTCCTGGGCTTTCCCCTTGTAAAGAACCTTCGGTATTCCGTCCACTTCGGTGAAACTAAGAACGTCGGGAGTTTTGATCTCATCCGAGGAGGAGGCGATAAGTCGCAGGCACATCTCCCGAACATGGTCTTGCGGGCGAGCTCCCTGCGGGAGCTCGCTTACTTCCCACAGAACATCCCCCGCCTCCTCGGCGGAACCAAGCGAGCCGCCCCGGAAAACAGCCAGGCAATGGACTCTCTCGGGGCCCTCATCCGTGAAGGCGATCTCGACCTGGGCTCCGGTGGGCCTGTGCAGGACCCGGCGCCGGAAGAGGTCGGCCTGTAGCATCAGGAATCCTCCAGAGGGCGTGTGGATTCCTGATTGGGAGAGGGCTTTGTGAGAAGCCTCTTTAGCCGCCAGGAATTTCCAGCAGGCCGGGTAGACCCGCTCCCTAGGGAGCTCGGCGAGGTAAGCGCGCTCCTTGGCCGTGAAGTGGCGCTCGCTCCAGTCGGGGTCCACATCTCCGGTCTCCGGGTCGAAATGCTCCCGGGCCAGGGGGGAGTTGAGGTCGACGATATCGTTGCCCCCGCAGTTCTTGGGAAGGGCGCTACCCGCAAACCATAGGTTTTGGAGCTCGCTCAATTTGTCGAAAAGCCGCTGGGAAATCTGGCGTGGCGCGGTTTCTCCTGGAAGGACCGCGGGGATGAGGTCGGCATGCATGCGGAAGGTCTCGCCCTTGGCTGGAGCCGCGGTCGTGTAGAGCTGGGACTCCCCGCGCAGATAGACGCAGAGAAAAGACGCATTGGGGGCCATCAACGCCAAGCGCCCAAGAAAATCCTTGGGTTTTCTCCGGTCAAGCCAGCCCGAGCGCGAGCGGCCGGCCTCCGGGTAGATGAAGACAGAGCCCCCGTTGTTGAGAAGCCAGGCGCATTTGTCGAAGACCCTTTCGCGCCAGCGCGCCGAGGCTTCGTCCTCTCCTTCCCTTAGGAAAGGGATGCAGCGGCAGAGATACATGAGGCCTCTGATGAGCCGGGCCTTGAAGAAGCCCCCCAGGTGGTAATAATTGCGGTATTCCGGCGTGGACCAGGGCCCCAGGCGCCTGTCGGCGGCCTTGCGCCAGGGGCAGACCGCCCAGAACACCAGGAATGAGTCGATGAGGGTCAGGTGGTTGGCGGCCCAGATCACCGGGCCCTCGCGGGACTCGAGCTTCTCCCAAATCTCGCGGCGGAACTCCTTCAAGCCCGAGAACTTGTAGCGGAAGTAAAGTCGCCCCGCCGCGACCATGGCCCAATAAATGGGCCAGGCGAAGGCCCGGCTCGCCAGGCCCTGGACCTTTAAGGCGAAGGTTTCCTCGCGGGCGAGCAAACGCTAATGCTTGGCGGCCTGCGCCAAGCTCTCCGAGAGGAGTCCTCGCAGCTCCCGCACCTTGGCCTCCTCGACGGGTTTTCGGTTGGCCGCGTCCTTGGCCGCCTCCTCGGAAACCCGGAGCTTTGCCTGGGCCATTTTGAGGCGGGTCTTGAGCTCCCCCTCCTCGGAGCGTAGTGATGCGATCTGGGCGGTATCGTTGGAGGAAGAGAGGCCCTTGATCTTGTCGCTCGCCACCGCCAGATCCTGGCTCAATGCCTCGCAGGCGCGCTTGTCGTTCTCGTAGGACTTTTGGCGCGAGGCGGCCAAGGCTTTGGGGTCGGCGAGGAGCGCCTCGTAAGCCTTGGCCTGTTCGGCCATGGCCCTCAAGTTCTGGACGGCCTCCTCCCTCTCCGTCCCGGAGAGCTTCTCGAGCTTGGCCAGGACCTTGCGGAGAGCATCGTTCATCTTGTAGCCATCGCCCACTGCCACGATGTAGGCGAAAGAGACAATCTTGGAGAGATAGGCCTCGTTCTCGGGCATATGGCCGAAATCCATGAGCATCTTGACGGAGAGCCCCGGGGTGGCGGCCAGAGCGTCCTGCCCATCGAGGATGCGCAGCTTTCCGAGCTCCCCGTCCTCCAGGCGAAACTCAGCGCTCCCCTCGGCCAGGGGCACGCGCTTGGTCTTGCGCGTGAGGAATTGCCTCTCGATGGACATGGTGATGTCGGCCAGGTTGCTTGACTCGATGCCCATGCCGATGATGTGCCCGAGGTAGGGGACGTTGCCGTCGGCCTTGGACCAGTTGGCCTCGTTGGTAGCGTATTTCCTGACTCCGGCGATGATCTTCTTCTCGGTCTCGTCGGGCGAAATCGCGTTCAAATCCACCGCCTCGATCACGGTCTCCCGTCTCTTGAATGCCATGTTATGAACCCTCCCAGCGTTTGAATAATAGGCAGCCGTTGACATCTCCGAAGCCGAAGGAGGCCTTGATGACGTAGCGGAGTTCTCGCTCCTGGAGCTCGTGGGGGATGCTTTGGGACACCTTCAAAATCTCGGGGTGGACCTCCTCGCTGTTGATTGAGGGGTGCACGTAGCCGTGGACGAGTTGGTCCACGACCGCGGCGGCTTCCAGGGCTCCGGCCGCTCCCAGGCAATGCCCGATCATGGACTTGGTGGCTTGGATGAACGGGAACTTCTTGGGATCGAGCTCGAGGGCTCGGATCCAGGAGTTGACCTCCCTCGGGTCAGCCGTGGTGGATGTCAGATGTCCGTTGATAAGAGAAATATCCTTTGGAGATATCTCTCCATCTTGGATGGTCTTTCGGATGCAGCGAGACACCCCGTCGGCGTTGGGGAAAGTCATGGTGCCGCCGTCGCGTTGGCCCCCGGAATTGCAATAGGCAGAGACGAGCTCGCAGAGGATGGGGGCCCCGCGCTTCCCGGCCGACTCCAGGGTCTCGAGCCTCAGCACCGCGGCCCCGCCGCTCGGCACGAAGCCGCAGGCCCCGGTCCCCATGGGCTGGGAGGCCTTTTCGGGCATGTGGTTGAACTTGGAGCAGAGCACGTCTCGCATGGCGTCAAACCCGGCCCAGAGCGCGTAATGCGTTCCCTCGGCTCCGCCCACGTACATGGACTCTGCGTAGCCGAGCTGGAGGTGCTTGAAGCCTTCGAAAATCGCCTCGGTTCCGGTGTTGCAGGCGGAGCTGTTGGAGCTCACCTGGCCGCCAGCCCCCAGGAACTTGCCCACCGTGACGCTGATCGAGGAACCCATGACCTTGGGCACGATGTCGGTTCCCATGGGCATGGTGCCGCGTCCCGGCTCCTGGCTCGCGGCCTCCTCCAAGGTGGGCCCGATCTCGTTGAAAATGGTGTCCATTCCGCCCAGGCCCGAGCCTATGATGGCTCCTGAGCTCCAATCCACGGGGTTTGCCTGGTAGCCCTTGCGCAGATCAATATCGACCCCGGAGCTGCGGGCGCATTCCACCGCGGCCAGGGCCGTGTAGATCATGGCCTCGTTGAGTTTGTGGTAGTCGCTCTCGGAGATGACCCGGAGGACGTCCTCCTCCTCGAGGGGGGGGATCCCGCCGATCTGGGCCGAGAAGTTGAGTTTTTCGAGCTCCTCGTGCCGCTTGATGCCGGATTTGCCCGCCCGCAGGGCCTGGCGGTAATTGGCCAGGCCCACGCCGTTGGGGGCCACCACGCCCAACCCGGTCACGACCACGCGCTTTCTCATGGTCATTTCAATGCGGGGGAATCCCTCGGGACCCACAGCCCGGAGGTTCTTGCGGAGAATATCTCCTCGCCGTCCTTGGGCCCGCCCGAGAACTGGATCTCGACGCGGCTGGCCATCTTGTTGCCGCGAAAGTAGCCGTCCGGGCCGAAGTGGGCGTAGGCCGCCACCTTGTCTCCGGGGCGCACCATCTTCTTGAAAACCCCGCGCTCTATCTCGGTGAAGAATCCGACCATGAGGCCGATCTCCTCGGGGGAGGTCTTGAGGGCCATGTGGTAAATCCCCCAGGCCACGTTGCCCACCTGCGCCGACATCTCTATGAGCTTGACCCCGGGGACTACGGGGTTGCCGGGAAAATGCCCGGCGCAGTCCTCGTCCTTCCAGGTGTAAACCGCGAGGATATGCTCCTGGTCGAGCTCAAGTATCTCGTCTATGAAGCGCATGGGCCTCTGCTGG
Organism: Elusimicrobiota bacterium; assembly: GCA_016218575.1. Classification (NCBI taxonomy): domain Bacteria; kingdom Pseudomonadati; phylum Elusimicrobiota; species Elusimicrobiota bacterium. Next base: position 22,325 of record JACRDN010000008.1, on the reverse strand, counting down.
GGGACCAAGGCCAGGACCTCGGCGGGGGTGAGATCGTTCACAGGCTCATCCCCCCGTCCACTGCGAGCACGGCGCCGTTGATGTAGTCGTTTTCTATGAGCTGGCATACGGCCTCGGCCACCGCCGCGGGAGCGCCGAAGCGGCCCAGCGCGATCTCGGCGCGCATCTCTTCCTTGAGCTCCTGGGAGAGCCCGTTAGTCATGGGGGTCTCGATGAAGCCCGGGGTCACAGCACTCACCCGGACCCCGCGGGGCCCGAGCTCCGAGGCGAATTGCTTGGTCGCGGCCTCGAGCGCCGCCTTGGAGGCGCGGTAAATGGCGCTTCCGACCAGGGCCTTCCGGGCCAGGATGGAGCTCACGTTGACGATGATCCCGCCCTCGGCCCGGGCCATTTCCCGGCCGAAATCGCGCATCAAAAAAAACGGCGCCTTAAGATTGGTGGAGATGATTTTATCGAACGACTCCTCTTGAATATTCAGCGCCGGCTCGTGAGGGCTGTCTATGCCGGCATTATTGACCAGCACGTAGGGAGTTCCTTCCTTAAGCGCGGCGGCAAGCAACATTTGCCTGCCTCCCTGGGAGGTCAGGTCGGCCTTCACCAGGAAGGAATCCGGTATCTCCGAGCGCAGCCTCTCGGCCGCCTGCTGGTTGCCGTGGTAATGCAGGGCCAGGCGCAGGGTCCCTTCCGACTTCTCGTGGATTCTCTTGGCGATGGCCCGGCCGATGCCTCCCGAGGCGCCGGTCACGACCGCGATGTCCTTGGTCATTTATAGAGCCTCCATGTAGCCGCCGCCCCAGGCCAGCCCCGCTCCCACCACCGCGTAGACAAGCTGGCTACCCTTGGGCAGGCGCTGCAGGTTCTGGGCAATGGCGGAGGGGCAGCCCGCCGCCGCGATATTGCCCTGCTCGCGGACGTTGCGAAAATGCCGCTCTTCCGGCAGATTGAGATGGCCCAAGATGGAGTCCTGCATCACGTGATTGGCCTGGTGGGCCACGGTGTAAACCTGCTCGGCGTACAAGCCCTTGGCCTGCGCGATAGCCTCGAACATCTCGCAAGTCTTGCGGATGGAGAATTCCCGGACCAGGGCCCCATTTTGCGTGAAGTGCCCGGCGATGTCCACCGTGATCTCATCGGCGTCGGAGGGCTTGGTCTCGAAAATCATGGGCTCCACCAGAAGCCGGCCGCGGCGTTTGAGGGAGGCCACCTGGGCCGCGGCGCCGTCGCCGAAGATATAGCCGTCTATGCTTGCCGCGGAATAGTCGGTCCGGGTGGTGTAGGCGCTCGACTGTAGGCAGAGGATGAATTCAGGGACGCGGGAGGCGTCCATTTCGCTCAGCATCTGCATGTGCAGGGCAAAGCTCGAGCAGGCGCTGTTGACGTCCCGGTGGGAGCCGCCCCCGATCTTGAGTTCCTTGGCGACCAGGTTGGCCAGGCTCGGAATGGTTTGAAACGGGGTGTCGCAGTTGCCGATCACCAGGCCCACCTGCTCCGGGCGGACCTCGGCCTGCTCCAAGGCCATGCGGGCGGCCTTGGCGGCCATAGTGACGGGGGTCTCGCCCAGGCTTTTGGCGTGGAGCATGGCCTGGGCGGGGTTCTGATTCTTGGTCCTCAATATGTAGTCGCGGCTGAGAACCGAATAGCGCTTGTAGATGCCCAAACGCGAATCCACCCAATTCGGGCCTCGCTCGAGGCCCACCTCTCGGTGGAGAAAATCATTGGTGATCTCTGTCTTGGGCAAATAATAGCCCATCCCCATTATGGAGAGCATCACAGCCCCGAGATGGCCTCGCCTCCGTCCACGCGGATGATGGTTCCGTTGGTCCAGGAGAAAGAAGGCAGGCAGAGGCTGAAGATGGCCTCGGCTACGTCCTCGGGAGTGGTCAGGCGGTGGAAGGGATTTCTGAGGCGCGCCTGGGCCTTCATCAGGTCGAAATTAGGGATCGCGTTTCCGGCCGGGGTGTCGGTGATTCCGGCCTGCACGACGTAGGAGCGCACCCCGTAGGGGGCCAGCTCCACGGCCATGGCCCGGCAAGAGGCCTCGAGAGCGCATTTGGCGGCCGAGACCGCGGCGTAGCCCTTCCAGGCGACCTCGTTGCCCTCCGAGGTCATGGCCACCATGCGCGCGTCCTTGGTCAAGAGGCCCGCGTTTAAGAGCTCTCGGCCCCAGAGGAGATAATCGTAGCCCATCATCCAAATCGTGCGCTGGAGATCGTCCTCGTTCAAGGGGTCCTCTTTATAAGGAATGCGGCTTTCGGCCAAGGTGTACAGGGCGTCGCAACCCTTTTCGTGAAAGGCGAGGTTGACGGCCTTTCGCAGAAGTTCGGGCGAGGCCGAGACTCCCTCGTTTTTCAAAGCTTCGGAGAGGCCTTTGAAGGCCTGTCCCTTGAAATCGGGGGACTTATCCTCGACGACGAGTTTGCAGGAGCCGGCTGCTATGGAATGCATGAACAGGTGCACGTTGCCGGCCCCCGCATGCTTTTCAATGCTCTCGAACACCATCCCGCGCTCCTCGTCGTCGAAGAGATTGGCATTGTGGGTGACGAGCTCGACCCCGTGCTTGCGGATCTCCTCGAAATGGGGCTTGATCACGGTCTCAACCGTGCCCTCCTTGTCTTTGTGCGCGATGAGGATGTTCACCCCGGCCTGGGCCAGTCTCTTGGCCGTGGCCAGGCCGAACCCCGAGGAGCCGCCCAAGATCACGGCCCAACGCCCCGATCCCTGAAAACCGCCGTTCGATGATGCCATGCAAGTTTGGAAATTATATCAAAGTGAAGTTCAAACTTCTATCGGTCGGCATGAAGCCGGGCCATTCTGGACTATAATATATGTCCCGTGAACGGAGTGTTCTTCGTGGTGTTGGCCAATGTCCTGGGAGGGTCCTCCTACGTGGCGACGGGCTACGCCCTGCGGGGCTTTTCACCCGAGGGACTTGTTTTCTGGCGGACGCTGCTCGGGTTCTTCTTCTTCCTGCCCTTGATCTACAAGGCTGTTTTGAGGCTGGAGCTGGCCTGGCGGGATTGGGCCAGGATGATGGTGGTGGCCGTGCTTGGTTACGCCGCGCCGCTTCTCATCGGGACCGTGGGCCAGAAGCTCTCGAGCGCCTCCAACGCATCGCTTCTGGTGGGGGTGGAGCCGGTCACTCTCGTGTTTCTCTCCGCTCTTTTCCTGGGGGAGACCATCAACTCCTTGAAAGTCGCGGCACTTTTGAGCGGGCTGGCGGGGTCAACGCTCATCATACTGCAGGGAGTCCCGTTTTGGAATGCGACGATCACCCCCCATTTTAAAGGAGACGTTCTGTTATTTCTACATGGCTTCTGCTGGGCCTTGTATTCATTAATAGGGAAGCCGCTTCTGCGCAAGGTGGACGCCATGACCTTCGCGGGCCTGACCACGGCGCTGTCTCTTCTGCCGATGGCTTTGTGCGGGGGCATTGCCTGGCCGGCAGGAGCCGGGGGCTCGGCCGTGGCCGCCGCGGCCTACCTGGCCGCGGCCGTCACCTTCCTCGGTACCTGGGCCTGGAACAAGGCCCTCGAGGTGATGCCGGCCTCGACCGTGGCCAACTTCATCTTCCTCCAACCCTTGGTCGGGGTGGGCATGGCCGTTCTCATTCAAAAGGAGGGCTTCAGCCCCTGGAGCGTGGCGGGGGGGGCCTTGATCCTTCTCGGAGTCTATGGGACGACCATGGAGTCACGCAATCAGCTCGCGGCGGGCCAGGGCCCAACGTCCTACCGGCCATGGGCCCTGCTCGGCGTTTACTTCTGGGGTCCAAAAAAGTAGAATACAACGGCCCCATGAGGCTTTTTAGGTCGGTCCGCTTCAACATCTTCCTAGGCGCCTTGATCACGTTAGCCTCCGCTGTAGGGACCTTGCTTCCCCAGGTTCCCGAAGCCCCGGAAAAAGCGGATGCCTTCATGCGCGCCTATCCGAATTGGGGAAAATTATTCGATTTCTTCGGGCTTTTCAACCTCTACCAAAGTTGGTGGTTCATGGGCCTTTTGGCCTTGATGGCCATCGACGTCGTCCTCTGCAAGCTGTGGAGCAGCCCTCCGGACATGGGCCTGGTGGCCCTGCCCCCGGAGCTCACCCGAGAGCAAGAGGTGGAGAGGCATCTGGCCAAGAAGGAGGCGGCTCTGCGGCTCAAGCCCTTCCAAGCCTTTCTCGTGGCCGAGGGGTCCACTCGCGAGGCTCTTGCCCGCGCCCAGGAGCACCTTCGCGGCTCGGGCTACCACCTGGCTCCGGAGTTCACGGGGGAGGGGGGGGCCGCCTTCGTGGCCACGCGGCACCGCCTCCAGCGCTGGGGCTCGTATCTGGCCCACATCGCGCTCGTCGTCATCCTTCTGGGGGCCTTGATGAAGGGTGTCTGGGGCTTCGTGGAGATGGTCCCGGTTCTCGAGGGGCGCTCCCGCCCCATGCAGAACAAGCCCGACTGGGAAATTTTCGTGGACAAGTTCACGGTGCGCTATTATGACGGGACCTTGACGCCGAAACTCTTTTCCTCACAGATGAAAGTGCGCCGGGGGGAGGAGCTCTTGGGCTCCAAGATCATTTACGTCAACGATCCCTTGGACATCAAGGGGGTGCGCTTCTACCAAGCCTCCTGGGGCGCGGGGGGGATGTTTCGCAGCGCCACCTTGAAGGTGGGCAAGCAGACTGTGGTCCTGCCTCAGCGCGGCCGCAAGCGGATTCCCGGCTCCCCCTTCGAGGTTGAGGCGGACGTGATGATGCCGAACTTCGCGGTGAGTGCCGGGGGGCAGGTGGAAAACGCCTCACTGGACCTCAAGAATCCAGCGGTGCGCTTTATTTTCCACGTCGGTCCGCACCGAACCTCCCCCCTGTGGCTTTTTCAGAACGATCCGAAGCTTTGCCTGGTGGAGGGAGATGGCGGGACTCTCTCACGCGCGCCGGAGCCGCCCTTCCAGCTCGCGGCCCTCGATCCGATCCTCTTCTCCGGCATCCAGGTCGCCTATGATCCGGGCTACAAGGTCGTCTTGTTCGGCTCCGCGCTGTGGCTCTTCGGCATGATCTGCCTTTTCTACCTCCACCGCCGAAGGCTTTGGATCCTGCTCGAGCCCCAGCCCGGAGGGGTCTCGCAGATATCTGTGGGGGGGTGGAGCTCCCGAGGGCCCAGAGAGTTCGAGAAGGAATTCGAGTCCTTGATGCGGGGCTTGAGGGAGAAGTTGGGGGCTAAGGAGTTCCGGCTTTCTAAGAGTCCGCTGGTGGAGGTTTCATAAATGAGCATGGAAGTCATTTTGATCAAGGCCGTCCTGGCCTTTTACGGGGTCTCGACCGTCCTGGCGTTCGCTTATCTGTTTTACCGGGAGGAGAAATGGAGCTTGTGGATGCTGCGGCTCTTGGGAGCGGGCCTGGCTCTTCATCTGGCGAGCTTCGCTTTGCGCCTGCAGGCCTTCTGGGCGATTCCCGAGAACAGGTATTTCCTGCCCATCAACACATTCTTCGGCGCCTTGTCGTACCTGGCGCTGGCCGTGGCCCTGGTGTTCTTCGTGGTCGAGCGAGAGCATCGCCTGGGAATCCTGGGGGCCTTCGTGCTCCCCTGGACCGCCCTCGGGATCGGGGCCGCGGTGATTTTCGCCGATCCCAAAGTGAGCGGGCTCGTGCCCGCCCTTCAGAGCTATTGGATCAACATCCATCCCATGGTGATCATGACGGCTTACGCCGCCTTCGGCAACGCCTTCGGGGTGGGTCTGGCCCTTCTCATCCAGGAGCACCAGATCAAGTCGAGAAAGCCGAGCGAGCTCTGCTACCGCCTGCCTTCCATCGAGGAGCTAGACGACCTCAACTACAAGATCATCGTAGCGGCATTTCCGGTTCTGACCGTGGGCATCATCATGGGGGGCATCTGGGCCTACAATGCCTGGGGCCGCTTTTGGGGCTGGGACCCCAAGGAAACCTGGGCCCTCATCACGGCCCTCATCTACGCCGGGTATCTTCACATGCGCTTCATCGCGGGCCTGCGCGGGCGCAAGGCCGTTTACGTTTCCATGGTGGGCTTTGCCTCGGTGGTGTTCACCTTCATAGGGGTCAATTTCCTGAGCCAGCTCCACGGCTATCTTTCTGGAGGGGGTTGAAATGAAGCTGTCCCTCCTTGGCCTCAGCCATAAGAGCTCGCCCGTGGAGCTGCGGGAGGCTCTGGCCCGCTTGCCGCATTCCGAGCTTTACGCGGCCCTGCGCCGGGAGGGATCGCCAGAGGCCGTGATCCTATCCACCTGCAATCGCTTCGAGGTGTACCTTTTTTCGCGGGAGTCAGACGCGCCCGCCAAGGCGGAGACCCTTCTGGCGGAGCTCTCCGGCCGCAGCCTGGAGGGACGTTTCTACGCGCGCGGAGGCTCGCGGGCCGTGGAGCATCTCTTCGAGGTGGCCGGGGGGTTGGACTCCTTGATCGTCGGCGAGAGCGAGATCCTGGGCCAGGTCAAGGCCGCCTACGAGACCGCGCGCGACGCCGGCATGACCGGCAAGCTTTCCAACGTTCTCTTTCAAAGGGCCTTGAACGCGGGCAAAAAGGTGCGCCACGACACCGGCATCGCCATGGGCCAGATTTCCACGGCCTCGGTGGCGGCGCAATTGGCCGAAAGGATATTCGGGGGTTTGAGGGATCGCGAGGTGCTGATCCTGGGAGCCGGGCACATGGCAGAGCTCTCGGCCAAGCACCTTCTCGGCAAGAAAGTGGGGAGGATCAAAATCGCCAATCGCACCTGGAGCCGGGGCGCGGAGCTCGCCGAAAAATTATCGGCCGAGCCCTGCCCCTGGGAGGAATTCCCCCGGGCCTTGGCCGAGGCCGACATCGTCGTCGCCTCCACCGGGTCCGCGGAACCGGTGATCACGCGCTCCATGGTCGCGGAGGCCATGAAGTCCCGCTCCGGGAGGTCCCTTTTCCTAATAGATATAGCCATGCCGCGGGACGTCGAGGAATCCGTGCACGGCCTCGACCATGCCTATTTGTACCGCCTGGAGGACCTGGAAGGCATCGTGGCCGAGAACCTGGAAAGCCGGGGCGCGGAGCTTGAAAGGGCCCGGCAAATCGCGCGCGCCAAGGCCGCGGAGTTCTGCTCCTGGCACGAGTCCGTGTTGAGCGGGCGCGAGGTCAGTCTCAGAAGGCATGCCGCCGAGCGGCAGGCCGCATGATGGCAAAGACTTTCCTTTACGGCATTCTTCTCTTGGCTCATGGGGGATCTCCCTCATGGAATCGGGAGGTGATCAAGATCCAGGAAGAGCTCTCGATGGAGGTCCCGACCGAGGCTGCTCTGGGCATGGCGGAGGTCCAGAGCATCCAAAAGGCCGTGGACCGCCTGCAGTCAAAGGGGGTGTCCAAGATCGTGGCCGTGCCCCTTTTCATCAGCTCCCGATCCGAGGTCATGGAGCAAACCCGTTATGTCCTGGGGTTCAAGGCCCGGCCTTCGAAGGTTTTCGTGAAAGCCATGGCTTCCATGCCGCACTCCCATGGCCACGGCGGCGACGCGCTCGCGCGGGCCCGCATCGCGGTCCCCGTGACTTTGACCCCGGCGTTGGACGCCCATCCCATGGTCGGGCAAATCGTGCTGGAGCGCGCGCGGGCCTTGAGCCGGGAGCCCGCCCGCGAGACTTTGATCCTGGTCGGCCATGGTCCGGTGGATGAGGCCGCCAACCGCTCCTGGCTCAAGTCCATGAGGTGGTTGGCGGCGGGAGTGCGCAGGAAGGGGGGATTTGCCTCTGCCGCGGCCGCCACCATACGCGACGACTCCGCGGTTCCGATCAAGGCCAAGGCGGCCGCGGAGCTGCGCCGTCTCGTGGCCGAGGCCCGCGGCCGCGCCCTGGTGATCCCCTATCTTGTCGCCCGCGGCGGCATAGAGGATCACATCACCGGGATTTTGAAGGGGCTGGACTATTCCTGGAGCGGGGACACTCTTTGCCCGCATCCGAACATCGCGCGTTGGGCGCGCGAAACCGCGCGCGGCGCGGCGGAGGAAATGCGTTTCAAAGGAGGATCAAAATGAAAGAGTGGATATTCGCGCTTTGCGCCTTTTCGGCGGCGTTGCCGGCTGGGGCAGCGACTGGAGCGGCAAAAATCCTGGGAACCGCCGAGGGTTCCCCCATTCGCGGCACGGTTTCCTTCGAGGACGCCAGGGGGGGCCTCAAGGTTTCCGTCCGCCTGCAGGGGGTGCCGCCTGGAGAGCACGGCTTCCACATCCACGAGTTCGGCAACTGCGAGGATTCCGGGAAGGCCGCGGGGAGCCACTACAACCCCATGAAGAAACCCCACGGCCACGCGCTCAGGGACGGCCTCAAGCGGGCGCACGTCGGAGACTTCGGCAACATCACGGCGGCGGCCGACGGCACGGCCTCGGCCGATTTGCTGCTGCCCAAGGTCGCGCTCTCCGCGGGCGCGAGGACCGTGGCCGGACGCGCGGTCGTGCTTCATGAAAAAGCGGATGACTTCAGCCAGCCCGCCGGCAACGCCGGAGGCCGCATCGCCTGCGGGGCCATCGTCCTGATCGGGCCATGAGGGGAATTTGACGATCGCAAAAAATAATTTGTATTTTATCTCCCGCTTATGACTGAAATTAATCAGCCTTCCGCGGCCCAACCCCCGGCTCCCAGGCCCGTCGCGGCCCCGGCGGCAGCCGCGAAGATTACCCGCAAGGATTTCCTCTGGGTCGGCTGGAGCATGCTCGCGACTTTCTTCGCCTCGGGTTCTGCCGCCACCGCCCGCTTCTTTTTCCCTAACGTGATTTACGAGCCCTCGCAGAAATTTAACGCCGGGCCGGCCGCCAATTACGCGGTCGGGGTCTCCACGAAATGGACCAACGAGCAGCGTGTTTGGGTTATCCGCACCGAAAAGGGCTTTTACGCCCTGTGGGCGCGCTGCACCCACCTCGGCTGCACCCCCAACTGGTTCGACGACCAGAACCGCTTCAAGTGCCCCTGCCACGGCTCGAACTTCAACCCCCAGGGGGACGTGATCGCGGGCCCCGCCCCCAAGCCGCTGTGGCGGGCCAAGATAGACCTCGCCGCGACCGGGGACCTCATCATAGACAAGGCTGTTTTGGAGAATAAGCCGGGGAGCCGGGACAAGGCCCCGTACTTCGTGGAATTCACCGCATAGGAAATGCCCGCCCTGGACATCGAAAAAATAAAAAAAGAAGTCATTGACTCCCAGATTTGGCGCAGCGTATTCCGCGGAGGCGTCTGGAAAGACACGCCGCGCGACCGTGCCGCCCACATCATCGGCAACGTATGGCTCCACCTGCACCCGGTGCGCGCCCGCAAGCGCGCTCTTGAGTGGACCTATACCTGGGGCTTGGGTGGCCTCTCTTTCGTTCTGTTCCTCTTGTTGACTCTGACCGGCGTTCTTTTGATGTTCTACTATCGGCCGACCATAGATCTCGCCTACCGCGACATGAAGGATCTCGAGTTCGCCGTCACCTTGGGCAAGCTCATGAGGAACCTCCATCGCTGGTCGGCGCAGGCCATGGTGGTCATGGTCATCGCCCATATGGTGCGGGTATTTTTGACCGGAGCCTACAAGAAGCCCCGCGAGTTCAACTGGGGAGTGGGAGTCCTTCTTCTGACTTTGACCCTATTCCTGTCCTTTACGGGTTACCTTCTCCCATGGGACCAGCTCGCCATCTGGGCCGTGACCGTGGGCACCAACATGGCCGGGGCCACTCCCGGGCTCGGCAACGAGGGTCCTTTCGGGTCCCTCATGGGCATGCGCATCAACAATGACGTGCGCTTCGTGCTCTTGGGGGGGACCATGGTGGGCGAGAACACCTTGCTCCGGTTCTACGTCCTCCACTGCGTGGCGGTGCCCCTCTTGGTGGGGATACTCCTCATCCTCCACTTCTGGCGGGTCAGGAAGGACAGCTTCTCAGCCGCTCCCTATCAGGCCGACGAGGAGAAACTCGAGGTTTGGCCGCACTTGATCGTCCGGGAGTACATCGCGGCCGCGGCCTGCGTGCTTTTCATGATGCTTTGGAGCGTCCTGCAGAACGCTCCGCTTGAGAGCATCGCCAATCCCAACGTTACCACCAACCCCTCCAAGGCCCCCTGGTATTTCGTGGGCCTCCAGGAGCTGCTGGTCTATTTCGATCCTTGGATCGCTGGAGTGGCCGTGCCAGGGCTCATCATAGCAGGCCTCATGGCCATACCTTATATAGACCCGAGCCCCAAGGGCGTGGGCTATTATGCCTGGAAGGAGCGACCCTTCGCCAACGCCCTATTCATGCTGGGAGTGGCCATGTGGTTCATCCTCATCTTCATCGGCTACTATTGCCGCGGGCCGAACTATTTCTGGTACTGGCCTTGGGACTCCTGGATCATGCCCAAGCCCGCTCCGGCCCCGACCTGGAGCCTGTTTGGCCCCTCGGACGTGGCCAAATTGCCGGTTTGGATGGGCGTTCCGGTCCTGGGGGCTTTCTTCGCCGGCTCCATGCTCCTGCCCAAGCTCGTCCAAAAGGACATAGACGGCAGGAAGGCGCAGGCTTGCTTCTTCGCAGGCATGGCCTTGCTGGCGCTGGCGGCGCGCCTGGGCTGGAAGGTGCCGATGAGTCAGGGAATTTGGCTGATCTTTTTTGGCTACCTCTACTTCTACTTCGGCTTCCTTCTGCCCCAACGCTACATCCGTGCCGTGGACTGGGCTCGGTATCTTGTGACCATGTTCCTGGTGGTCTGCACCATGGGCATTCTCCTTAAGATGGGAGCTCGCCTGGCCTTTAACGTCAAATACATCCTGACCCTTCCCGCGGTCAGCATGAACATCTAAATGAGCCTGCGAAAGCTGTTCTACTTCTTTAACGCCGCGATCCTGGCCGTGTTCGCCGCGGCCTTCGCCCTCGATTACTCGGCCGAGTGGAAAGGTTATCAGAGGACCTACTACAAGATGGCGGCCGAAACCCTGGATAAGAAGGCGGCCTCCGCCAGCCCCGAGGAGGCCGAAAGGCTCAAGGCAGAGGCGGCCAAGCTCCGGCGCACGCATCTTGAGATCAAGCAGATCATCGTCAAGGACTTGCAGCGCTACGATCGCTGCATTACCTGCCACGTGGGCATGGACGAGTACGCCAACCCGACCTTGACCAGCGACTTCGCCCAGCATCCCTACAAGGCCCATCCAAAAATCGACTCCGTGGTCAAGAACCATCCTTTCCAGAAGTACGGCTGCACGGTCTGCCACCAGGGCCAGGGCCTGGCCCTCACGGCTGTCGACGCCCACGGCAAGGTTCATAACTGGGAGAAGCCCCTGCTCGAGGGCTCCCTTGTCCAGGCCTCCTGCGCGCGCTGCCACGCCGATTTCGAGACCCTCCCGGGAGCCGAGGTCGCGGCCAAGGGCAAGGAGCTGTTCTACAAGCACGGCTGCCAGGGCTGCCATGCCATACGGGGGGAGGGGGGAATCGTCAGCGTGGACCTAAAGGACATCGCGGACAAGCCCCTGGAGCGCATCGCGGGCTTCAATTTCTCGCGGATCATGCAGGACGGCAAGCCCTTGCCGCGGCACGATTGGAACATCCAGAACTGGATCATGGGACATTTGACCAATGACCCCATAGAGGTCACCCCCAACGACCCCCACGCCCAGTTCAACCCGGAGCCCGTGGCGCCCAGCGGCATGCAGGATTTCCGCGCCGAACTGGGCCAGGAGGGAGCGGCCGCCATCACGACTTTTCTTATGTCCATGACCGAGGAAATTTTGCCCCATAAATACTTCGTCTCAGTTCCTCCCAAGGCCCAGCCTCGCATCTACAACCCGGTCCGGCACGGGAAATTCGTCTTCGAGAAATACGGCTGCCAGGGCTGCCACGGGCTGGACGCGCTCAAGGGCCGGCGCAATTTCAACGCCATGGGGCCCGGGCAGGAAGACCCGCTCAAGGACATGGCCAAGGGCCGGGAGCCGACCTTGGTGGACGTGGTCGGGACCTACACCCACGAGGAGCTCATGAAGAAGATCGCCCAAGGGGTGCCCGCCTCGGCCATCGCGAAATTCAACCCCAACGGCCCGACCCCGCCCTTGTTTATGCCCAGCTGGAAAGATAAAATCAAGGGCAAGGAATTGGAGGATTTGGCGAGCTGGCTCTTGAGCGTCGCCAAGAAAGACGAAAGCGGCTTCTAAGCCGCTTTCGTCTGCTGTAGTCGTGGCGTCTTTAGGAGTTTCGTCGTGGTCGTTGCGTTTTTTAAGGAGAATGCCCATGAAAAAAATGTCCGCTTTTGCCGCGCTAGCCGCCTGCCTCATCCTCTCGCCTGCGACGTCCCGTGCCGCTGGAAAATCCGCCGCCGATGAGGAAAAGGCCAAGGCCATGGCCAATCCCTACCCCAACGACTTGGGCCCCGCCGAACTCGACAAGGGGGTTCTCGCGGGCTATCCGAAGGACGTCCAAGCCGGATATAAAATCATGCTCGGTTCGGACAAGAAAAAGAACTGCCAGTCCTGCCATACCGCGGCGCGTCCCCTCAACAGCCGCTTCTTGGAGCTCCCTGGGAAGGACGAGGCCGAGCGCAAGGCCTCCATCGAAAAACTCAAGAAAGACCAGCCGGAGATATTCAAGGACAACACGGTCTGGCAGGTCGAGTGGAACATCTGGAACCGCTACGTCAAGAGGATGGTCTCCAAGCCCGGCTGCGGCATCAGCGCCGGCGGCAAGGATAGCGAGGCGGCCAAGATTTGGAAGTTCCTCGTCCACGACAGCCAGCAGCGCAAGACCGGCGCCGACGCCGCCAAGTGGGCCGAGCATCGCAAGAAGCTGGTCGCCGACTTCAAGGCCAAATACCCCAAGCGCTACGAGGAGTTGGCCAAGGATAACGACCTCTAGCCTGCCCCGCTTCGCGGGGCATTTCCCGTGCGTGTCGCCCTTGTCTACGGCTATGAGCCCTCCGGGCACGCCAGCGCGGCCCTGGCTCTAGAAAAGGCCATTTCCGACCAGGGAGGCGAGGCCGCCCGCGTCAACATTTCCTCCGATCTCCATCCGGTTCTGGGGCCGGCCCTGGCCAAGGCCTACTTGTCGGTCATCAAGCGCGTCCCGGGTCTCTGGGCGACTCTTTACGACAACGAGTCCGTGGCGAAATTCGCGCGCGACTGGCGCAGGCTCTACCTTTTCCTGGAGGGGGGCAAGTGCCGCTCGAAATTGGCGGAGCTCGGCACCGACCTCATTGTCTGTACTCACGCCCCGCCCTTGGCGGCCCTGGCCCTCGAGAAGAAACGGGGGGGGCTCTCCGCGCGCCTGGCGGGAGTGATCACGGATTACGAGGCGCACATTTATTGGATCAGTCCGGAAGTGGACATATATCTCGCCCCCACTCCCGAGGTCGCCGAGGCCTTGCGCAAGAAGGGAATCCCGCCCCAGAGGATCCACGTGACCGGGATCCCGGTCCACCCGGCCTTCGAGATGCCGCTTCCCCAAGAGGAGTCTAGGAGGCAACTGCGCCTGCCTCAGGAGGCCCAGGTATTCTTTCTCTGCGGGGGCAGCCGTGGACTAGGTCCCCTGCCGAGAATTGCGCAGAGCCTCCTCGCCGACTTTCCGCGGGCCCACGTCCTGGCCCTATGCGGGCGCAACGAGGCGCTGGCCCGGGACCTGGAGGCTTTGCGCGGAGGAAGCCGCCTTCAGGTCTATTCCCACCAAGAGCCTGAGAGTCTTTGCCGCCTCATGGGCGCCTCCGACATCCTCATCGGCAAGCCCGGGGGCCTGACCATGGCGGAGTCCTTGGCCGTGGGGCTTCCCGTGGCCATCGTCGATCCCATCCCCGGCCAGGAGGAAAGAAACGCGCGCTACCTCCTCTCCCAGGGAGGAGCCATCGCGGCGCAATCTCCTCGCGCGCTGACGGAGAGCCTCAAGCGCTTGTTTTCCAACGGGAGCCTCGAGGCCCTGCGCGCCCGGGCCAAGGCCCTCGGCCGCCCGAGCGCGGCCAGGGAGGCCGCCAAGATCCTCCTTGCCGCCCGAAGTTGAATTAAATTTCCGCCAACTGCTATACTTGCGATATGGCGATCAAGGCAGCGGCTGAGTTGCAGGTCGGGGACGCGGCTCCCGCTTTTGAGACGACGGACGAGGCGGGCCGCTCCCAAAGCCTCAAGCAATACCGGGGCAAGACCGTCGTCCTTTACTTCTACCCCAAGGATCATACCTCGGGCTGCACGGTTGAGGCCTGCGATTTTCGAGACAACCACGAAGCCTTCCTCAAAAAGGGCGCGGTGGTCCTGGGCGTGAGCCCCGATCCCGCCAAGTCCCACCGCAGCTTCAAGGAAAAGCACGCCCTTCCCTTCCCTCTGCTCCTGGACGAGGACAGGAAAATCTGCCAAGCGTACGGCGTCTGGAAGGAGAAATCCATGTACGGCCGCAAGTACCTGGGGGTGGAGCGCTCCACCTTCGTTATCGGCCCCGACGGCCGCCTGAGGCAGGTCCTGCGCAAGGTGAAAGTGCCCGAGCACGTCCGGGGCCTCATGGGGGCGCTTTAATGCCGCTCCCCCAGAACGACGCGCGGCGGCTTGCTTTGGTCAAGGGCGCCTCCCGCGCCAAGATCAAGGCCCTGGTCAACTTGGGGGCCTGCACCGGCTGCGAGGTCTGCGTGGCCGTCTGCCCGGTCCCCAGCTGCATCGAGAAATTCGGCGACGACCCCTCGACCTTCGGAGTCTACGTCAACTACGACATCTGCATCGGCTGCCAGCTTTGCGCCAAGGACTGCCCGTGGGATACTATTCGCATGGTTCCGACCTCGAGCGTGGCCGGCCACCAGACTTCGCTCGACTCCCAGCCGAACGCCGAGCACCCCGTTTTCAAGCGCTTGGACCTGCTGCCCAAGGATGTCAAGACGCCCGCTGTCATCGAAGGCCACCTCCCGGCGTCGCTCAAGCCCACGATGTCTCCGCCGCCCAGCGCGGCTTCGCCCGGCTGAGGCTAATGAAAACTGGGTACGGAGGACTGGCCCTCGCATCCTTCGCCGCGACGATGCTGCTTGCGGGCTGCGCCTCACCGGCGGCCGTGAAGCGCCCGGTGAACCTGGCTCTCAATCGCCTGAGCCTTGCGGTGTTCGTTCCGGCAGATGCCAGAGAAGCCTCGGACGGCCAAGTCGCCGAACAGATCATTGATGCTTTCCGACCCCATTTTCAGCTAGTCCTGCTCGAAAAGCTAGCGGAGACCGCTGCGCGCGATGCCGATTTGAGGGTGAACCTGTCGGTGAACGTCAAGTACGCCGCGAATATGTTCGGGATCACGCACGTCCAGGCGCGCGCGCGATTTTCAAAGCCAGATGGCCAGTCGATCGAGGAACTGGCCGTCCATGGATGGCAGAAGGGGCGGCCGTTCCTGCTGACCGACGACATCAACCGCATCGCCATCAAGGCCGCACGCGACCAAATGGAAAGCGCGCTGCTGGGCTCCGCGAAGCTGGCGGAATTCGCGCGCTCCGCGCCCATGTCGGAGCATGAGCGGGTCCAGTCGTCACCGGTCGCCTCGGATGTCGACGCGCCGCCGCGCGCGGCGGCGGCCAAGTCTCATGCCTATGCTGTCGTGATCGGGGTCGGCAAGTACCGGCATAAGCTGCCTGCCGCCGATTTTGCGGACGCTGACGCCAAGTTGGTCACGCTATACTTGCGGGCGCTGGGCTACCAGGACGCCAACCTCGCCATGCTGATCAACGACGAGGCGTCGAAAGGCGACTTCGAGAAATATTTCGAGCGTTGGCTTCCCAACCATGCCGAGGCGGGCGCGGAGGTTCTCGTCTATTATTCCGGCCACGGCGCGCCCAATCCCAAGACCGGCGACGCCTATCTCGTTCCTTACGACGGCGACCCGACCTACATCGCCGAGACCGGCTATCCGCTTAAGAAGATGTACGAGCACTTGGCTAGGCTCCCTGCCGCGAAGATCACCGTCGTCATGGACTCGTGTTTCTCCGGGGCGGGCGGCCGCTCGGTGATTGCCGCGGGCGCAAGGCCGCTCGTCACCGTGGCGCAGACGGATGTCCCGGCCAAGCTCGCCGTGATGGCGGCTTCGGCCGGCGATCAGATCTCGAACACCTACCAGGACAAGGGCCATGGGCTTTTCACCTACTATTTCCTCAAGGGGCTCAAGGAAAAGGGCGACGACATGCAGTCGGTCTTCGATTACCTGAAGCCGAAAGTCAGCGCCTACGCGCGCCGCGAGCTCAACGCCGACCAAGACCCGCAATGGCGGCAGGGGAAATGATGGGGCTGGGCAGGCGGACCGCCAAGGATTCTCTGGAGGCGCTCTAAGTGAAGCGGAGTGGCAGGAACCAAAATGCCGTCGTTGCCGCCTTGCTGCTCCTGCTTTCCGCTTGCACGACTCTTGAGAGCCGACAGGCGGCCGCCGAGAAACGGATAGCCGAAGCGATCGCAAGCGGCGAACGCCAGGAGCTCATCGAGGCGCTGTACTTGGCGGGGGCATGGGGCTTGACAGACAGGATGAAAGAAGCCCTTGCCCGCGGAGCCGATCCTAACGGGAGATCCTCCTCGGGGTATCCAGTGCTTTACGGGCCGGCAATGGACAATAAGCCCGAGGCGCTGCGCTTGTTGCTGGAGGCGGGAGCAGACAGGGCGGCGGCCTTCAAGCAGCCAGGCTGGGGGCGGCCGACGGCGTTGGAGTATGCTCAAGCCCTCGGGTATCAGGAGATCGTCGCGGTGCTCTCGGGGCCGCAGATCGTGGCGAGCGTTCCGAAGACGCCCGCTCTCTCGCCCGCACGCGTCGCCTCCGACGTTGACGACCTTCCGGCGGCCAAGTCCCCGGCGCGCCGGGATGCCTATGCCGTGGTGATCGGCGTCGGCAAGTACCGGCAGAAGCTCCCGGACGCCGATTTCGCCGACATGGACGCGCGCCTTGTCTCGCGCTATCTGACGCGGGTTATGGGCTATCAGGATGCCAACGTCGCCACTCTGGTCAACGACGAGGCGACCAAAGGCGATTTCGAGAAATATTTTGACCAGTGGCTGCCCAACCGCGTGGAGAAGGACGCCAAGGTTCTTGTCTATTACTCGGGTCACGGCGCGCCCAATCCCGAGACGGGCGATGCCTATTTGGTGCCTTATGACGGCGACCCGACGTACCTTAAACAGACGGGCTACCAACTCAAGAGTCTTTATGAGGCGCTCTCCCAACTCCCGACCAGGGATATCTCCGTCATCGTGGATTCGTGCTTCTCGGGCGCCGGCGGACGTTCTATTCTCGCCAAGGGCGCGCGCCCGCTGGTCAACGTGAGGATGGGCGGAGTTGTCCCTTCCAACATCAGGGTCCTTTCCGCCTCGGCCTCGGACCAGATCAGCCATGCCTATGAGGCGCAGCGGCACGGGCTTTTCACCTACTTCCTGCTCAAAGGCATCAAGGAGCAGGCGGGCACTGGGCCCGTGGATATGAAGAAAGTGTTTGATTACGCTGCGCCCCAGGTCAGCAATATCGCCCGGCGCGACTACAACAGCGACCAGGTGCCGCAGTGGCGGGAGGGGGAATGATGGAAGCCCGCCTGCGGCTGGGATTGCCGCCTTGCGCGGCGCTACTGACAGGCTTTTACGATGATGTGGGAGGGGTTCCTGTCCTCTTGGGGGTTGCTTGGCGGGACGAGGATATCCTTGGCTCCTGGCGGCCCGGCGGCGAAGGCGGACGCGCCTCCACCATCGTAGAACACGGCGTCCCGGGCTCCAAGGGTTTTCATGAGTTGGGCCAACTCCTTGACGCTGGCACCCTTGTCGCCCAAGCCCAGGGCAGCGCTGCCTTGCTCGAACAGTCCCACGGGAGAGGGGACGTTTACGATCAAAAGAATGGTTTCTCCATTCTCCAGGGCAAGCCCGAGGGCGGTGCGCCCGGCTCGGCGCTCGATGACGTCCCTGGGGAAGCTGATTCCGGGCACGCCTGTCTCGGGATAATTGTCATCGCTCCGATCCGCGCCGCCAATGAGCAGGATTCCCGCGCCGCCGAGGTAGAGCTTCATTTCGGAAAGCGCTGCGCGGCCCCGGGCTATCGCGAGGGTCCCGTCGCGGCGCACGCCGACTCCCCAGCGCCGCCTCAAGTCCACCACGCGCCCCGGCTCTCGCTTGCTCACCAGCCACGGCGGCCGGTAGGGGGGCTCTCCGGGAATGAGGATGTCCCCGAGTGCTCTCAGCATGGGATCGAAGAAGGTGCCGTTTGTGACCACTACGCCGAGGTCCTGGACTCGCGAGAATGGCTCGCCCCCGCGCTTGTGGCGGATGGAAAGATTGCGCTCGGGATTCCCTATGAAGGCGACGTGGTAGGCGCGTCCAAGGAAGTCCCCGGTTTTCCAGCAGCGGGTAGTGGTCCCGGCCGAGGCTGGGGCTAGGGGCAGAAGCAGCAGCGCCAGGGAGAGGCCTTGCCTTCTCACGCGCCCATTTTAAATAAACCCAGGGAAATAAAGTATAGGACTTAGGACCCAAACGTGCTAGGTCTTAAGGCCTAGTCTAGACTAGGCCTTAAGACCCTAACCAACGTGCCCAGGCTCGGCTAAGCCCTCCCCCGCCCCGCGCTTTTTTGTACAATACGGGCAGCCTATGCTTGCCTCGCGAAAATCACGGATTCTGGCGTTCTCTCTTGTCTCGCTCGGTCTCCTGACGGCGGGCCTGGCCGCCTTGCCCCGTTTCTACGCTCGTTGGGTGATGAGCCGGAACTGGAACATTGAGAAGGAGGAACTGCGGGATGCCGTGGCCGGGGCTCGTGAGCGCCCCTTCCTCTGCCTGATCCTGGCCGTAGACGGGGTTCCCTACCGCGTCATCCAGGAGCTCAAGGCCGAGGGGCATTTCAGGGTTTTCCAGGAGCCGGCTCGTCTCGTGAGCACTTTCCCCTCGCTGACGCGGCCCAGCTTCTCCAAGATGCTGACCGGCGGCACGCCCTACGGCTACGAGCGGCTTTACTACGACGTGGCGGCCGGCCGCCTCAAGGGCTTGAGCCTCGCCAAGAAGGTCTTCGCCACGCCCAAGGAGCACTATGACTACCACCCGACCCTCAACTTCCTGGGCTTTCCCGGCTACATCGCCTATGCCTTCCCCCGCGGCTTCTCCGACCTCGCCTTCGCGGGACTCAAGAAGCGGATACTCCGCTTCCAGGGCGACCAGTTCATCGCCTACATGGGCCTAACTGACCCGATCGCCCATGTCGAGGGCGAGGAGAGGCTCAAGGCCTTCCTGCGCGAATTCGACGCGCTCATTGAGAAGACGAGGGCGGAACTGCCGATCCCCCTCAAGATCGTGATGTTCTCGGACCACGGTAACAACCTGGCCGCCAACCGGCGCGTGGACTTGGCCGGACCCCTGCGCTCCGCGGGTTTTAATCCCGTCGGGGCGCTGGCGGCCAAGGAGGATTTCGTCCTGCCGGAGAACGGGCTGGTCGGGGCGGCGGCCGTCTATACGGATCCCGCAAACGCACCGCGGATGTGCCGGGTCCTTTCGGGGGTGAGGGGAGTTGACCTCTGTCTCTTCCGCGCCGACGGCGGGATCAAAGTGGTCGGACCCCGGGGGCAGGCCGTGATAGCGAGGCTGGGCGAGCGTTACCGCTACGAGGCCTCTTCCGGAGACCCCCTGGGTCTTGAGGGCGTCGCGCGCCGGCTTAAGGCCGCGGGCCGGTTCGACGTGCGCGGCTTCGCCCTGGATTCGAGCTGGTGGCAGGCCACCCGGGATCACGGCTACCCCGACGCCATCCACCGCATATGGGACGGGCTGGGCGGCCTCGTCCAGAATCCGGCCACGGTGCTCGTCAGCTTCGAGGAAGGCTACGCCTTCGGCCCGGCGGTCTTCGACAAGGCCGTGGCCGGCCGCGCCGGCACGCACGGGGGGCTCATCGCCTCCCACACCTACGGCTTCTTCATGACCGACTTCATGCCCTCCCTGGGCTACCTGCGCCCCGAGATGGTCCGGGACATACTCGAGCGGGCACGGGCGCTCAAGGACCGCCGTGGCCTTGCGCCTGAGGCGACCGCCCGGGGGCCGCGTCGAAAGCCGGGACCTCTTTAGCAGGTTGCCGAAAAAGCCCCAATTTTTAGGGGTCGGGCGACACGCAGCGAGGATGCCCGTCTTTACACCTTCGGCGATTCGTCGATCAACTTCACCGTCATCGAAGGGGCTATACCACCCTTGACTCGGATATGCTAGGATCAGGCACTAACGTGACACCCCACAGCGCGGCTTACCGGCGCAGGCGCTTCTGGAATTGGTTCCCCTTGGGCCTGACCTACGCCGCGTTCTATATGAGCCGGTACAACCTCAACGTCGCCTCCACCGAGCTCATGACCCGGTTCCATTTTACCAAGGCCCAGTTCGGCTTGATCGCGACGGCCGGCTTTTGGACCTACGCCCTCTCCGTCATCGTCAACGGCCCCTTGACCGACCGCTGCGGGGGAAAGAAGGCCATCCTCTTCGGGGCCCTCGGCACAGCCTTGGTCAATGCGGCGGTGGGCTTGCTCTTTCTCAACGGCTGGGCCTCCAAGGTCCTCCTGGGCATGAGCCTGCTTTACGCGGTCAACCAATATTTCCAGTCCTTCGGGGCCTTGGCCGTGGTCAAGATCAACGCCCCCTGGTTCCACGTGCGCGAGCGCGGCGTCTTCGGCGGCATCTTCGGGATTATGATCTCGAGCGGCTATTTCCTGGCCATGACGATCGGGGGCTGGATTTTGGCCTCAATGCCCTGGTACTGCGTCTTCCTGATCCCCGCCGCCGCCGTCGCCGCCATGATGCTCGCCGACAAGGTCCTGGTGGCCGATACGCCCGCCCAAGCGGGCTTCTCGAATTTCGACACCGGTGACGCTACGAGCGGACGATCTGACAAGGACGAGCCGGTTGACTTCTCCTATCTCGTCAAGAACGTGTTCTCCAACCCTGTAATCCTCACCTTGACCGCCGCGGAGTTCTGCACGGGCTTTGTCCGCCAGGGGCTGCTCCTTTGGTTCGTGCCTTTCCTCAAAGAAGTCCATCATGTCCAGCATGGAACCCGCTTATTCTCCATGGCGACCTTGGGCATCACTTTGGGCGGGATCGCGGGGGGGCTCTTGTGCGGGTTTCTCTCGGACAAATGCTTCCAGTCCCGAAGGCCTCCGGTGGCCTTCATCTTCTACTTGGGGCAAATCGCCGCCTTGGCCGCCCTGGGCCGGGCCTCGTCGCCGGCCATGGCCTCGTTCATGATCGGATTTACCTGCCTCTGGATTTTTGGGGTGCACGGAATGCTTTCCGGCACGGCCTCCATGGACTTCGGCGGCACCAAGGCCGCGGCCACGGTGACCGGGCTTTTGGACGGGGTCCAATACGTGGCCTCCGGCCTGGCCGGCTTTCTCCTCGGAGCCCTTCTCGATAAATTCGGCTGGGGGGCCTGGACCTGCATGATCATGCCCTTCTCCGCGGCCGGCGCGCTTCTGATGCTCCCTCTATGGAGGGCTACTCCGATGAACACGACGGTGAGCCTGGGCCCCGCTTCCGCCCTGCCCCGCGAGAACGAGGAGGCGGTGCCGGTGTGATCCCGAAACAAAAGGAAGTCCTCAACACCCTCCTCCGGGAACTGAAATCCAAGAGGCCTGGTGCCTCCTCTCCCTTGGTCGTCTTCGACCTCGACGACACCTTGCTCTCCACGGCCCAGAGGCACATAAGGATTCTCAGAGAGTTCTGCGCCCAAATCCACATACGCCTGAACTTCTTCGAGGAGGCCTGGACCTTGTGCCAGCTCGACTCCGGGCATCTGCATTACTCGATCTTGGACACCGCCGTTTCCGTCGGGGTCAAAGAACCGGAGATCTTGGCCGAGCTCAAGAGCTTCTGGCAGAGCCGGTTCTTCACCAACGAATACCTGCGCACGGACCTCGCCGTTCCCGGGGCCGCGGTGTATTGCCGGGAAGTCCTCAAGAGCGGGGGACGCCTCGTGTACCTGACGGGGCGCGATGAAACCATGAGGACCGGAACCTTGGAGTCTCTGAAGAGCAACAATTTCCCCATGCCCGAGCATGGTGGCGAGGTCGAACTCATCCTCAAGCCCCGCTTCGAGGTCTCCGACTGGGAGTTCAAGAACGAGGCGGTTCAGCGCCTGCAGAAAAAGGGGGTCGTCGCGGCGGGCTTCGAGAACGAGCCGGCCCACATCAATCTTTTCCACGAGACCTTCCCCAAGGCCAAAATCGTGTTTGTGGACACCAAGCACTCTCCGCGCCCGATCCGCCCCTACGCGCAGATTCCCTGGATCAGGGATTTCCTGAGATAAGGCCCTGTCAAGTAATAATATGATCAATTTGGAGGCCCGAGCTTGAGGCGAGTTCGAGGCGCGACGAGGGAGCATAGCGGTAGCTATGTGACCGAGGAGCAACGAAGAAATCGGCCAAGCTCGGGCTTCCCCGAAGGGGCCGAGCGCTTTTGGGCTGCG